>QMRV01000005.1 GCA_003649445.1 Thermoprotei archaeon
AGAGCTCAGCTAACATAGACTTTATAGTTAAACCAGAGCAACCTGGCTCCTATACTATAGAGTTCAGAGTGCTTAGCAAGAAATGCGGAGTGCGAATAGAAGATTCAAAAACAGTGAATGTTAATGTCGAAGTATTGAAGCCAGGTCCCTTTAAAGAAGGAGATATTACTCCGACCGAGGTCAGAGAAGGTGAAGAAACAACGTTCACAGTACTATTTGTTAACAAAGGAAGTGGCACGGCTAAAAATGTTGAAATAAGAGTTGTAGAAGCACAAGGTTTCGACATAATAAAGGGTTCAGATTCATCGCCAGATATCCCCTCGGGAGCCTATGGACATGCCCAAATAATACTAAAGCCGAGAGAAGGGGGACTTAAGCAAATAAAAGTTAAAGTAACTTACCGAGACGAGGTAGGCAAATACTATGAAGATACCTTATACTACCAAGTCAAAGTGCTTTCTTATTTAGGTGAAATCTCCGATATAAAACTGCCTAGTACTCTAGTAATACAGAAGGCGTATACTTTAACTGTAGAAGTGCATAATACTGGCGACTTAGACTGCACATATGAAGTGAGAGTATCATCGAATCTTCCCGCAGAAATAATGCCAAAGTCTCAGATAGTTTCAGTATCCAAGGGAAGTAGTGACATAGCGGAATTTACTATTAAGCCTGTGGAGAAAGGTACATTAGTGCTAAAAGTAGAGCTCTATATAAAACACTTGGGGAAAAAAGTAGATTCTAAGACAGTATCAGCCCTAGCTAAAGAAGTATCACTGAAACTACAGGAAGTATCTCAGAGCGAAATATATGTAAATGAAAAAGGATACATCAAAGTAACCCTAAGAAATACTGGAGACTTAGATGTAAACGCATTAATTAAAGTAACTATAGAAGGAAAAACATACGAGGAAACAAAGTATATACCAGCAGGAGAAACGATAGAAGTCTCGATTCCAGTAGTATGCTCCAAAGAGGGAGATATCCCTGTAGAAATACAAGTATTGGATAAAAACACGGGTCTTATCTTGTGCACGTCAACAGCAGCAATTCATGTAAAATCGAAACTAATCTACTGGATAGCAGGAATCACTGCAGTGGTAGCAATAGTAATAGTAATCTTAGCGCTAATGTACTATAAAAGGAAAAAGAGCACTACTTTACCTCTCCCTCCTCCTCCACCACCGAGTAGCTAATTATGTTTTTCTAAACTTTACTACCTAGTTTTTAACTTTTCTCAGCATATTTTGATACTACCACAAAAATCATATAGACTAAAACAAAATCGCTATGAATACTAGCACTTCAGATTTTTTATAAAGACTCATTCGATTTCTTTTTCTTTAAATCTCGTGTTCAATAATTTCCATAATTTTATAATTATTCTTAGGGAGACAATATATTTCAAGCTTATTGAAGTTTTCTACAGGCTATTCTCATATATTTTCCTGTAGTCATCCAAAGTCTTTTAGAAGAGCCTTCCTTTACCTGTTTAACAAATTTCTCCGCCCACTTCCAGTCTCTCTCGTATATATGGTAGCTATCTGCTATGTGAAGATAGTATCCTGGCTCTACTCCTATACTCTTCGCCACTAAGCGTTGCAGCTCTGTTAAAGCATACATGTTCATGAAGGCTGCTTTCATAGCATCATTGCTCCTCATATGTACGTGTAGAGCTAGTTTCTCATCGATTACCCTAAACCAAAGTCTCTGGACGCATGGCGGCGAATCCGCGTTAATGTCTTTCCAAGGCATCCACGTTATTGCTTGAGCTCTCCTAGAGTAAGGTGTTTTTGAAAGCTTCTCAACAACGTACTTTATTTGATCAATTACTGTGCCGTCAGGCGTAGTATAATTGAAGAGTCTTTCGTGATAAGTGTAGTGCCAGTCTTTTCCTACTCTCCAGTCATTTACTCCCTCTAAGACTTCGTCTACATACTCAAAGAGCTGCTTTAGTTTTCCTACGACAACTCCCTTTAAGTGTATTCGCGGCTCAGAGAAAGGTTTCTCTACTCTAATAGCTATTGGCAAATCTAAGCTATATTCACCGTACTCAGTGTAAATTTTTGAGCCCTTTTCCCAGACAGCTACAATACTTTTCTCCCAAGCTTCAGGCAGAAACTCGGCTTTAATGAGCTCCAAGCCCCCACTTAATCAACGGTTATTTTTAAGATAAGCTTGCTTAAAATCGAGTAGAAGTATTATGAGAATGATATCTAAGTATTGAGAAAAAGCTAATTGCTCAGTGAACAGAGTTATTTGACTTGGTCTGTAACGTCTCCTTTGAGCACTAGCCTGACTAAAGGAAACTTTCTAATTCTTTTTTCTCTTTTTACTTCAGAGATATCCCAGCCTTCAAGAAAATCGTAGAGTATTCTGCCTTGAGTATGTCGAGGAGGCAGTATTCCGAGCAAATACGATACAGTGGGAGCTACGTCTACTAGCTGGGCGGGCCCGAGGAAATCTACTGGGCGCTCGTAGCCTTCCTTTACTCCAGGACCAGCTATTATCAAGACTCCGTAGTTAGACGAATATTCAGTTTCAGCAGTAGGTATTTGCGGGCCGTGATTTGCTCCGCCAACTGTAATAGAGCCGTCCCATACTGAGTCAGCGCCCCAAGTAAAGCCCTGCGAGTACACGAAAACTACGTCGCCTACGTGAGGCCCCCATAAGCCTACTAGTGGAGCATCTTCTCTTTTCAGCACTAGAGCTACAGCGTACTCGCCATCCTGGTCACGGCACTCTCGCAGAGCCTCAATAACTTTCCTCCGGACTTCCTCGTATTCTTCATCTTCCACAACGCCGTCCCTGTATCTACTCTTGAGATTCACGTAGACATTAGTTAAGTCTACGAAGACTTTGCTCTTAGACCAGTCTGGGACAAGCTTGCCGTTTTCTTTTTTAAGGTAGACAAGACCCTTTTCTGCTAACGCTTTAAGAATAGAGTACTTTTTCCTATTAGGTGAATTACCGTGATCTGACACAACTACGATGTATGTTCTATCGTCAAGCAAGTCGAGGAAACCACCCACTAATTTATCTGCAAGCCTGTATCCTGTTTCAAGAAGTCTCCACGCTTCCTCTGCTTTCGCGGGATCATATTTTCCTCCATAGGGGTCAGCTAGCCCTAAAACCTGGTGCTGAAGAGTATCGAGAAGGTGCCAGTGTAGGAAATATAGTGAAGCATTGTATTTCTCTATGAGGTACTTGGAGGCATTGACAATCCAGTTTATTTGATACTCTATTTCCTCTACCCAAGTCTTTTCATCTATTAGTCCTGAGAAAAACACATGTGTCGCTACTTCATTAATATATGGTCCGAATTTCTCGACGAGTTCTTCGGCTAATTCAGGCGGATACGTGAAGCCGCGGACAGGATATACTTGAGACCTATAGAGCCTTACTCTCGAAGCATCCTCTGATAGCTCTACAAGCTTAAACCTAATAGTCCCTACTTTCTCGCCGTCATCGAGAACAAATTTTTCCTTAATCCAAGGCGACCACTCGCCAGGCTTTAACTCAAATAATTTGTCTTTATAGTCTTTGCTCCTCGATACAACACACCTATCGTATTTTCCCTTTTCACCTAGTACTAGCAAATAGTATCTTACTGGCTCGCCAGGCCAATTAAGCAGTATTTCCAGCTCTGCTTCAAGAGGCTCAGGACTGCTTTCAGGTAGATGCTTCCAGTCCTTCGCTCTAGTTAACTCAATTGGCATCAGGTAGCGCGGAGCACGCGTCCCCGGGAGTTCTAGAGGTGGTTCAGGAGGATAATTTGTGTAGACGGCTGCTGAAGCTAATTCAAAATAGTATGCTATTGGCGTATAAAACCAGTCTACGTAAATAACGTTTGGGCAAGTAGTAGGATATCCTATAAAGTTAAATAAGATACTAGTTAAACCTTGCCTAGAAGCAGCTTCCCACAAGTACTCTGCTTTACACAAGTAGGAAGACATAGCTTCCCTTCCATATTTCTCTGTAACAGGTTCTCCTGGGTCATGACGGCCCCACACAGCTATACCGTGTGTTCCAGGCCAGGCACCAGTAGCAATAGTAGTCCAATTCTCGGGAGTCTGAGCAGGTATAGCTGGTAAAGCCTTCGAGAAAGAACCACGTTCTAAAAGTTTCTTAAAATTAGGGCAAACCCCCTTCTCGGCAAACAATTTAATTAATTTAGGTGAAGCTGCATCGAGACCGAGTATAATAGCCCTTTTACTCACATAGAATAATGTTTTCAGAGTATAAAAGAATAAACTATTTTTCTTTCACTGAACAGGCTTTTCTTGAGTAGCTGGTGCAGGAGGGACAGGTTGAGGAGGCGCTTGAGCGAAAAGTCTGCGGCGTTTTCCGTGTCTATGTCGATGCCTCCATCTCCACCGCCACCTTAATCTTCTAAGCCACCTGAACATCAAGAGTATATTATGAGCATATGCTAATAAATTTTCCCTAAGCATGATGCAAAAGAATATATCCTATGTACTACGTAGTACATATAGCTATGGCTTTCTTAGTGAAAATTACTCGCAAATACCAGATAACAATACCGAAGGAGATTAGAGAGAAACTAAATCTGAGAGTAGGGGATCTTCTGAAAGTAGAGCTAGAAGACGACAAAATAGTACTGAGACCTTTAATTAAACGCGAAAAAGATCCTCTAGAAGAAATGCTCAATTTAGTAAAAGAGCCCCTAGATATCGATGCAGTTAAACTAGTAGAGGAGTCATGGAATGAAGATTAAAGCATATATTGATACGAATATTTTCATATACGCCATAGTAAAGCACCCGCTCTTAGGCGAAACCTGCACCAGAATACTCAGAGACATGAAAAACAAAGTCTACGAAGCCTACGGATCCCACCTAGTAGCAATAGAACTCATGGGAGCTCTCTCAAAAATAAATCCCTCTTCAGCTAAAAGAGCTCTAAAACTCTACTTAGCTTTAGACTTAACTATCGTTCCTTTAACAGAAGAAGTTCTCACTTTAGCAGCAACAATAAATGAAGTAGTTAATATAAAATACGATGCAGTTCATGCAGCAATAACAATGTTGAACAATATACCAGTAGTAATAACAAATGATAGAGACGACTGGCTTAAACTAGCCGAGAACTTCGATAAAGTATTATCTAAAGTATCTGAAGAAGGGTACAGAGTGAGTTTAAAAGATATAAAAATTGTTACTCCAAACCTTTACTTAATGTGGCTTTCAAAAACTCTATAGCTAACTAGTTGCTGAAGAACTGTCTAGTACTTTTAAGCGGTCAAAGAATCTGAATCATTTTTGATTCAAGAATAATTAAAGTAAAGGAAGTTGAAGAAAAGATTTTTCTGCTTATATTCATATTTTCAGTAATTTTCATTAGGCTTTACTCTTAATCAATAAATATATATTTTAAGGTCGAAAAGCAGTATCTCTAGTAATCGCAATAATCTTAATCTTAGTGATCACTATAGCTGTAGCACTAATTTTCTACTTATGGATAGTAGGATATATTAGTTCAACAAAAGACCTTATCAGGGCTACGGCTTAATTAAAATAGAGGGAATAGAGTACAAAGGAGAGTCTGACGGCTACTGCATTTACTACCTTTGGATAAGGCACATTGGCGAGTATAAAATCAATGTCACAGAAGTCTATTTCATAGATCCTACTACTGGCACAGTAGTATATAGGACTCAGTGGACTAGAACATGGACAATAGAGCCATATACAGTCTACTACCTGTGGATAAGTATACTCAAAGGAGCTATAGAAAGAGGAAATAAATACGTGATAAAAGTTATAGCTTATGGACCTAGAGAACTCGGTATAACCGAGGCAGCTGTCCGCAAGCGTATTAAAAAACTTGAAGAAAAGAAAGTTATCTTAGGCTACAGAGCTATTGTCGACTACAAGAAACTAAACATGGTTTGCTCATACACAGGCGTAGACGTTGAGCCCGAAGCTCTAATAAAAAACACGATAAAAGAGCTTAAGAAAATCAAGGAAATAGTTTCACTTTACTTAACCACAGGAGACCACAATATATTAGCAGAGATAATCTGTAGAAACATAAGTGAACTCGATGAAATACATAATAAAATAGCTAGTCTGCTTGGCATTAAAAGAATATGTCCTGCAATAGTAACCGAGATAATTGAGCTAAAAGACTTAGAACTATAGTCTAAGAACCACTTTTCTTTAAAACAATAACGGCTATTTCCGGTGGAGCAAAAAACCTAATAGGTAGAATACTCGTCCCCAATCCTCTATTAACGTACATGTATGTCCCATTGACTAAGAAAAGTCCATGCACATACTTTTTATAGCGAGCTGGCAGAGGCACGAAAAGAGGATCTACAAATGGCACTACTACTTGTCCTCCATGAGTATGTCCAGCCAACACTAAATCCACTTTACCAGTAGCTTCTCCTATAATCTGAGGAGAATGTGCTAATAGTATCTTAGTAGAGTTCTGTGGAATATTTTCGAGAGCTTTAGATAAGTTACTTCGACGAGTATAAGGGTCGTCTACTCCTACAACATACAGTGAACTTTTACCTCTACTTACTACAGCATAATTGTTTACTAAGACAACAACATTTTCAAGGGAACAGAGTTTGTGCAAAAGAATTTTCGAAGCTCCACTAGAATAATCCCAGTTACCTAAAACAATAAAAACTTTAGCTATTGAGGCAAGCTTTTTAATAAAATCTACAGCTTCTTCAACACTATGCTTACTAGATACAATATCTCCTGTAAAAACAATAAGATCAGGTTTTATTTCCTTAACTTTACTTAATACAAGGTCGTCTCTTAGTTTTAAATGAAATTCTCCAAAGTGAGTATCAGATAAGTGAACTATTCTATATCCATTAAAGTCTCCAGGAAGATTCTTTAGCTTTACTTCAACTGCGACGACAATTATAGCGAAATTAGGTTCTACTATAAGTGAGTAAAAAGCAAAAAGAATTATAAGTAAGAGCAATAGCACTTTTGTTCTTTTCATAACCAGCATTAGCTCGCAGACAAAAATATGTTTAACTTACTTGAAAGCTTTTTTAGTACTTCGAAATACTACAGTGTGTCTACTAGACTTTATCCAAAATTCGCTATAGCGGCTGTGGGCGCAGTTGTATTAAAAAACGGCAGAATTCTCTTAATTAAAAGAGGTAAAGAACCTGGAAAAGGCTTATGGAGCATACCGGGAGGAGCAGTACAGGCAGGTGAAAGACTAGAGGAAGCTGTTTTAAGGGAACTTTACGAAGAAACAGGGCTCACAGGTAAAGTAGGTGAACTTATTCACATAGAGGAAGCAATAATAAGAGAAGACAGTAAAGTAAAGTAACATTACGTTATACTATACTACACAGTAGCAAATATTAGCGGGTACCTTAGAGCATCAGGCGACGTTACTGAAGTGAGGTGGTTCAGCTTAACTGAAGCAGAGTCCTTGAAAAATATTACTCCAGGTACGAAAAAAGTATTAAGTAAAGTAAAGTGCTTTAAAAACTAAGCATACTTTAGTAAATTTTATGCTAAAAGTAGAGCAAACAATCGTATTCTTTAATTAGACTTAAGGTAAAGTACACTAACTTTCAATCCTAAAAGAATATATACTAGCAGATAATAATGCTAACAGGTGTAAGTTATGGCAGTCCAACCTCCACCACCTCCACCACCACCGAGTCCAAGCAGTGGAGCATCCAGCGAAAGCAGAGTATTCGGGCTAATAGCATGGTTACTCGGAATAATAGGAGCAATTATTGCTTTAGTACTCAAGCCTAACGATAGATTTGTTAAATTCCATGCCATGCAGAGTCTAGTATTCTCAATAGGCTTAATCATACTGTACATTATCTTCATAGCTTTAGCACATATTCCCTACATAGGCTTAATTTTCGCTATTCTAACACCTCTTATAGGGCTATTAGGGCTCATTGTCGCGATCATAGGAGCAATTAAAGCATATCAAGGAGAGTGGTTCAGACTACCAATAGTATACGATATAGCGACAAAACTAGGTATTTAAGCAATATTTACTATTTAAAATATTTTTTAAAACTATTACTATCTCCTAAAATCAGTTTAAAGGGAATTAAATTATATAAAAATGCTAGCCTAAATAATCAATAGCAGATCCAATAAATATCTAATGCTCAATATATTTAAAAGTATAGTTAGCTTCACATAAGCGCGAGAGGTCTCTACTTCATGAATGCATATAAGAGCTTAAATATTCATTCATGGATGCTTGCTATTGAGTTAAGAAATATCGTCAAAAAGTATGGCAAGACAGTTGCTCTTAAAGGATCATATCTTCAAATAAAGTGCGGTGAGATATATGGTCTGCTAGGATTTAATGGAGCTGGCAAAACAATTACTCTAAAGATTCTTGCAGGGCTCCTTACACCTGATGAGGGAGAAGCCTATGTTATGGGCTACAATGTACAGTAATTATCCTAATAGGGCCTCCAATAAAAGGAAATTCCGGATACCAAGTGCTTGTAGATGTCAGAAGACTTTCTTATATTGAAGAAGTTCACATTTTTCGACAGAGATATGCTTAAAAATGCACTTATTAATTACAATGACAGGTGAAAAATATTATGTTTAAAGTTATAAGTAATCGCATTATTGCGCCTGGAGTTAGAAGAATGGAGATCCTCGCGCCAAAAATAGCAAAAAAGGCTAGAGCAGGACAATTTGTAGTAATTCGAGTCGATGAAAAAGGCGAGAGGATACCCTTAACTCTAGTAGATTGGGACCCGGAAAAAGGGAGTATAACGCTAGTATTTCAGGAAGTTGGGGTAACAACTAAGAAGCTAGGAAGAATAAGGGAAGGAGAGTATATTCTAGATGTGACAGGACCTTTAGGAAATCCTACTGAGATTAAAAAGTACGGAGTAGTTGTAGGTGTAGGAGGAGGAGTTGGGAATGCTTGTCTACTTCCGGTAATGAAGGAGTTTAAAAGAGCTGGAAATTATATAGTCTCTATGATAGGAGCTAGAACAAGTGAATTAATAATCTTGGAGGATGAATTGAAGGAGGTAAGTGATGAAATATACATAGCTACAGATGATGGTAGTAGAGGGTACAAAGGTTTTGTCACCGATCTCCTAAAGAAATATTTGGAAGAAAAAGTTCCTGATCTCGTATATGCTGTTGGTCCTACGATAATGTTGAAAGTGGTCTCAAGTATTACTAGACCATATAATGTAAAGACTATAGTGAGTTTAAACCCTATAATGGTTGATGGTACAGGGATGTGTGGAGCATGTAGAGTAATTGTAAACGGTAAACTAAGGTTCGCCTGCATAGATGGCCCTGAGTTTGATGGCCATAAAGTAGACTTTGACTCATTAATTAATAGAATAAAAATGTATAAGAGGGAGGAAGAATTAGCTCTCTCGCTCTTCGAGAAGAGGGGGAATAAGGATTATGGTATCTAAGAGAGCAATACCTATGAGAAAGCTCAGTATGGATAAAAGACTGACTACATTTGAAGAAGTAGCACTTGGCTATACAGAGGAAGAGGCGCTTGAGGAGGCTAAGAGGTGTTTAAAATGTAAACTAATGCCCTGTAGTAAATCATGTCCACTAAACATAGAGATTCCCAAGTTTGTGAAATGTATAGAAAGGCGCGAGTATGAGAAAGGACTAAATATAATATTGAGGGCAAATCCATTTCCAGCTATAACTGGCAGAGTATGTCCCCAAGAAGTATTATGCCAAAAAGAATGCACTCTACGTAAGCTGGGAGATCCTCTAGCGATAGGTCGACTTGAAAGGTTCCTAGGTGACTATCAGATAGAGAACAATATTATGAATCTGGATGTTCCAGAGAAGGTAAGAGGTAGTATAGCTGTGGTAGGTTCAGGTCCAGCTGGATTAATGGGAGCTGTAGAGCTCAGGAAATTGGGCTATGAGGTGACTATATTTGAGGCATTACATGAAGTTGGAGGGGTCATGGTTTATGGAATACCAGAGTTTCGACTTCCGAGAAGAGTGCTGTGGTTCTATGTAGACTATGTTAAGAAACTAGGGGTAAGAATAGAGGTGGATGTCGTGGTAGGAAGAACTTATACCATAGATGAGCTTTTGAAAGAATATGATGCTGTATTACTAGCCACGGGTGCAGGGACTCCTAAGTTCTTAGGTATTCCTGGAGAGGAGTTAAATGGTGTATACTCAGCTAATGAATTTCTCATAAGAATAAATTTAATGAAAGCTTACAGGTTTCCGGAGTATGACACCCCTATAAAACTTGGAAAGAAGGTCGCGGTCATAGGTGGTGGTAATACAGCAATGGACGTATCAAGAATAGCTCTTAGACTAGGTGCTGAGGAAGTCATAGTACTGTATAGGAGAACAGAGGCAGAAATGCCGGCTAGAAGAGAGGAAATCGAAAATGCAAAAGAGGAGGGAGTAAAATTCATGTTCTTAACACAACCCGTAGCATTAATAGGTGATGAAAAGGGCTGGGTCAAAAAGATACGGTGTATTAGAATGAGATTAGGAGAGCCTGATGCTAGTGGTAGACGTAGACCTATTCCTATACCAGGTTCAGAGTTTGAAATAGAGGTAGATAATGTTATCATAGCTATAGGAGCTGAGGTAAATAAACTCATACAGAGGACGGCTCCTAACCTAAAGGTTGATAAAAAGGGCCATGTAATTGTAGACAAGTACGGTAGAACCTCCATAGAAAGAGTATATGCTGCTGGAGATGTAGTCACAGGAGCTGCTACTGTTATAGAAGCATTAGCTGCTGCTAAGACAGTTGCGCATACAATACATAGAGACTTAAGTAAGTAGTTAGAAAGAGAGTGTCCAGTTGACCTGCTTACTACATGTTTTGTTCATAAGCTAGAGACAGCGAATCCACAAAACTTTAACTAGATCTCCTAAATAATCTCAAAAGAGAATTATTGTATGAAATTAAAAGTTCTAGACAATTAAACTATACTAGACAAGTCTAGTACATATATTTGTCTACTATTTTCATGTGTAGAATCTATACAGACATATTTGCCGTCTCTGCTCCAACGTGGATGTAGATCACACCTTATTTCTCCCTTTAATTTCGGCATTGAATAAAATCTTCCGATTAAGAAAGCTTCACTGGTCTCAGTGTTATAGATGATGAGATTTCTGTAGCCTTCACTGTCGGGGTAGGTGTCTGTTAGAATCCATTTTCTATTGGGAGAATAGCTGCAATGTCCATTAGTAGTCAAGACGTCTTCTCCAACCGGAATAGCATTTCCGCTAGACTCGTCTATTAGGAAAAAGTGTTTGCCTTTTCCAGGAATCTTACACCAAGCTAAAATATACTTGTCGTCTCTCCAGTCGAAATGAGATACTACTCCACTATCGATTAAAAGATGTAGATCAGTGCCATCTCTATCAGCAGTAAACATACGGGTTAGAAACCTACCGCCTGACCGCGCCCATCTGTGAAGAAAAGCGAATCTATTGCCTCTAGTATTAAATAGGAGGTGGTTAACCCAATGTTTTGCTCCTTCAAATGAAGGCTGAGGAGCTATCTGCGCTAGCTCTTGAAGAGAAATTATAAGCTCATAGCTTCTACTTTCTATGTCTATTAAGTAGATTCCATCTTTACTAGGTGCTTTCTCACTGTACCAAGGATCTTTTACACCACAGTAGCCGTAACCTGGGCGAGTATCATTGAGTCTTGCGAAATTTAAAGATAAAGCATATTTTCCATCAGGGCTTAGAGCATATATTGGCATAGGTAATGACCAGCGCTCACCACTATTAATGTTCAAAATAACTGAAATAAAGCGACCTCCCTCCTTATCATTATAAATTATTGTCGTGTTCTCTTTTCTAGGAAACCATTGAAGCATACAGCCTTGCTGCCAGTTCCAGGCACTAGTCTGCGACAATCTTTTTATTGAAAAATCGTGGGCGTAGTTTATAAGACATATATTGGCTTTATCCTGTGGTAGCGGCGGTCTATCCATGAAATCGGTCTCTAAACAAAGCAACCACTTACCATTCTTACTCCACGGACACTTATCATAGTAGCCGAAGAAATGGTATAAAGGAGGAGAAGTTACGCGGAAAACTCTAACTTGATTTCTCAAATCCTCAAGCTGATTCATTTTCATACATTTAATAAATTAAGTTACTAGTTTTAAGCACTATCTCTCTGCTCCAAGCTCTAATTTACAATATTTTTGAAAGCCATAAAAGAGAATAAACCTATGTATTAAACTATCGCTAAATATAGAATTTTATCAAAATTTTAGTAGGCTGAAAAATAAATTGCTATGAAAGTTTAGATACATAAATATTTGTACTTTATTTAGGTTATTCTTCAATGAATTTATTTAATCTATGCTTGTAGACATATGCGCCGGCAACGTAAATGGTTATAGTTGTTAGAGTTAAGTAGAGTGTTTGTAGTGCTAGTGCTTCGACAGGCTTATCGAATACAGCTATTTGTCTTACTACATCAAGTCCGACTGTTACTGGAAATATGTCTGCAATAATTCTCATGTAGCTCGGTAGAATCCATTTCGGTACAATAATTCCAGCTAAGAACATTAGCGGGAAGGTGACCATAGAGGCTAGCACGTTTGCAGACTTGACTGTTTTTGCTCCCAGCGATAGTATCAGACTTATTCCAATAGTCATTAGAGCTACTAGCAGCATTATATAGACTAGTAGCCAGTGAGACAGGTTAAGTGGATTCCAGTAGATTTTGCCTCCTAGTACTAGTGTTCCGAAAGCAGTGTAAGTTACTGTCGAAATGAGTTCGCTGAATAGTACTGCTAAAGTACCTCCTATTAACAGATCCCACGGGGAAATAGGGGCCGCTAAAAGTCTCTTAAGAGTTTTCTTCTCTCTCCTCTACTACAATAACTATTCCCCCTATTATGCCTATGAAGAGGTACTCTACTCCAATCATACCTATAGTATACCATCCGATAATACCTGCTCTCGTCGCAACACTCCTAGGACTTACTTCACTAAATTCTGCTTCGAGAGGCACGCAAGCCCTTTAATAAACTCTTTTATCAAAGGCAGAATGTAGCTAGACATGTTTTCAGCAAACCGATTAATTATGACGGCTGTTTTGTTGTAGAATATTTGTGCTCTCATGAGCGCTAAGTGTTTGCCAAATTCTACTATGAAGCTTGAAAGCATTGCCTCGATTATTTGTTTCTTCTGTATGTCGGCCGCTGAGACATATATTTTGGCTCTTGTAGTAAAGCCGTAAGTCATGTTCTGGGAGAAGCCTTCGGGAAAAACTATTACTGTATCTAGTTCGCCCGCCTTTAGCTTATTTAAAGCATTTTCAGTTGAGTTAAGCACTTTTACTTCGAAGACTTTAGTGCCGTTTACTTCTATTTTACCCATAACGTCGACTACGAGAGTAGCGTTTAGTGGATACTTGTTTATACCAGTGTCTTCGTAGACTACTCCTACTTTGAGAGTAAGCAGCTTACTGCCTCCTCCAGCCCAGAGCGCAGACATTAGCGCCAACCAGAATACTGGGAAAATTATTGTCCAGAATACTGCTGCAGGATCTCTCATCCAATCTAGCACTCCCTTCTTAGCTATACTTAAAATAGCCCACAACTTCATTCTAATCCCCTTCTAGTAAGCTTAACGAAAAACATCTTCAAGCGTAGGCTCACGAACATCTATTCTAGCTATTTTTCCTCCATTCTCAATAACCAAGGATACTAATTGAGGAAGAGCAGTATCAGGATCCTTAGTATAGAGAACAGCTTTTTCATTCTTCAAAATATACTTTTCGATAACACTGACTCTGCTGAACACTTTGTCCGGGTTTTCTGGGAGCTTAGAGAACTCTAATTCTATTGCAGCGAGAGGCCCTACCATTTTCTTCAAGGCTTCAGGAGTATCAAGCGCCACTACTTGTCCTTCATTCATTACAGCTACTCTATCAGAAAGCTCATCTGCTTCTTCCATATAGTGAGTAGCCAAAATAATTGTTTTGCTTTCTTCTTTGAGTCTCTTAATAGTATCCCATACACTTCTCCTAATATTAGGGTCTAGTCCCACAGTAGGCTCGTCTAAAAGCAGCAATTCAGGGTCATTGATTAGTGCTACAGCTAAATTCAGTCTCCTTTTCATACCTCCCGAAAGTCTTTTAGCAAGAGTCTTCTCTACTTCGCTTAAACCTAAGTACTCTAGTATTCTCTTAGCTCTTTCTTCGCCTCACTACCGGGAATATTGTAGAGACCGGCATAAAACATCATATTCTCCATTACAGTTAGGTTATTATAGAGAACGGTTTCCTGAGGGCAATAACCTATCTTCAACGATACCCTTTCTCTATTCTTCGAAACACCGTAGCCGAGGACTTCTACTTTACCGCTAGTAGGCTTAATTACTCCCGCAATAATATTCATTAAAATACTCTTACTAGCACCATTAGGCCCTAAAAGCCCCAGCATCTCACCCTCATAAACCTCTAGTGAAACCCCCTTAAGCGCTTTGACTCCATTGTATTCTTTAATCAAGTCAACTACTCTAACAACAGGTTTCATCAATAAATACATACTAATACATAAGTAGATATAAAGTCATGTAGCTCGGAAACTCAAAGCATATTAAAACTAATTTAACATAAATTAATATTTGTTAAAAATTAAATATAGCTATGATTTAGTTTCATATTTGAAGAACTTTATTTCTTCTAGGCGAAAAAACATAAATTTCTTTTACACGATATTTTTCCATCAACTTAGGCCAGGCTTTAAGAATCTTCTTCCAGTCATCAAGGTCTTCAGTAACCACTACCTCTAATTCATTTTGAGCTACAAGAGCTGCATGAAGAGCATCATATGTAGTTTTTGAAAACTCCGCTATTATCTTGGCATACTCCAGAGTCTTCCTATCTACTTCAAGAATAATTAACGGGAAATCTAAGTAAGATAAAGCTGCATCATAAGCTGCATCAACATTTATTTCTGAAAGAGCGCCAAATAGCTCAAATAATACCAGTATAGAGCCATATCCTTCAAATTTTCTCGAAATAAGAAGATCGAGTACTTCATAACACTTGCCATAGTATTTAGGATGATTTAAAGCTACATAAATGTATATATTAGTATCGATATATACCCGTTTTCCTTCTAAGGCTTTCTTCAACAAGCTTCACCGCATCTATTTCCTTCGGACCACCTAAATATTTACTAGCAATACTAGATAGTCTAGCTAAGGCTTCGCGTCCCTTAATAGGTTCAAGCACTATTTTCCCTTCTTCTATACGAATAAGGAGCCTATCTCCCACTTTTATTTTCAGTTTTTCTCTAATCTCTTTAGGAATAGTCACCTGATATTTTCTAGTAACAAGTACTTCCGAAACCATTATCAGTAGTACTACCGTACTACAGTATATTAATTTTACCCAATATTACTAGGCACTATCAAGTTATTTTATTATTCAATGTATTTTACATGAGAGGCAGCGGAATCTTTATGCCAGAGGAACGAATATGCAGCAAGTACATATTTTAAATAAATTAAGTATTTCAGCTAGCTTTTAGTTTTTAATATAAATAATTATTAATAATGTAAATAGTATTAGCTATTTAGAGCATTTTACATAAGTACTTCTTTTCTTAAAATATAGTCTAGTCCCTTTAGGTACATTAGGATCCCTACTATAAGTAAGAGTATTGCCTCAACTAGAAGAATAGTAAATGACGCAAACTGACTCGTTAGAGAAATTCCTCCAAGTAAACACTTTCCCATAATATCTAACGTATACGTCTGAGGTAGTAAAATAGGAAGTTTCTGCGAATTGGAGCACATGATTCTAAATAAATAAACATGTATTTTGATTGCTATATTGTTCTAAATCATATTAAGGCGCAAAAGCTTCTGTTTAAATAGTTAAATACTAGATTATAGTTAGCTTTATTTGAGTCTATAAAATCCATGGATTATGCCCTTAGATGTGAGACTGGCTTCTCTTGATGACGTAAAAGGGATTACTGAGGTTCATTGCTCTGATGTAAAAATGTGGAAGAAGCGTGTTGGTGATAAGTGGGTTCCGGCAAGCTATGAGAGGCTCTCTATTGAAGAGAGATTTATGCATGGTGGACCATGGATGAGTGTAGAGACTTGTGCTATTCATTTAAATTACCTTCTTTTAGCTGGGCAGTATCCTTTGGTAGCGGTACTTGACGGTAAAGTTGTCGGTGAGCTCGAGTTGTATATTGGTGAAGAGAAGGGAGTGCTAGGTAAAACGGCTTTTATCGACATATTGCTGGTTCACAGTAATTTTAGACGAAGGGGGATAGGAAGAAGGCTTGTTCAGAAAGCTGAGGAAATAGCTATTGAGAATAACTGTGATACGCTTAGTGTCTGGCCTGAGGAACAGGCTATACCTTTTTATAGTAAGTGTGGAATTGCTGTAAAAGCATATGAGCCCGTGGAAATAGCTATTAAACTAAATAATCTATTATTAAAAGATTTAACGCGAGTTGATATTGTTGCTAGTGAAGCTAAGTACAGTGAGCTGGAGGAAATGCACTTTATTTCTCCTAGAATATATTCAAGTAAAGTTGCTTGGCTTAAATCTAAGTGGACTATTGCTATTAAAGAGTGGTACGGGAAAACAATTAAGGGATGGATTCATGACGCGAAGGCATATTTTGTTTTAAGAGAAAAGATAAAGGATTCTGCTGTGCTTTTTATGTGGATTAAGAGCCTTAAAGACCTTAGTGAAGTCTTAAAAAATATTTTATGTTTAGCGAAAAGAGAGAATATAGATGAAGTAACTATGATTATTGATCAAGAGTTATTAAAGAGATTAGAGAAGGAAATAGTGTTTGACCTTAAAAACAGGTACATAGTCTTGTATAAAAATCTTAAATAATTACTAAGAGCATAACTTGAGTACCTTAAGTCGACTATTTGTGTAAAACATAGTATTTATTGATTGATATGTAGTGAGTAAAAGACTTAAGTATACTTTGTATTGAAGTGTAATTATGAGAATGATAACTACGTCAGTTAGATTACCTAAAGAGGTAGTTGATGAAATTGGAAGATTAAGTAAAGAGGAGGGAGTAGGCAAAGGAGCATTTATCGTAAACTTATAGTAGAGTTGCTAAAAGAATATAAAATTAAAAAAGCTTTAGAGTTATATATAGAGAAGGTAAAGTTTCGCTATGGAAAGCAGCTGAAATTGCGGGAATAACATATGGAGAGGCTTTAGAAGAGTTAAGGAAAAGAAATATCCCGTTTAAATACGATTTAGAAGACCTTGAAGTTGACGTAAACTGGGCTACAAAATGACAGCAGTTAGTAACGCAGGTCAATTAATTCATTTAGCTAAAATCGGAAGACTGAACTTGCTTAAAGAAATTTTCAGTGAAATAATTATACCGAGAACAGTTAAAATAGAAGTAATTGATAGAGGTAAAGAAAAAGGAGAACCCGATGCATTGTTACTCAATGATATCGACTGGATTAAGGTCGTAGATGATCCAGTTAACGTAGATCAATTAGCTAAAAGAGTGGGAATACACCGTGGAGAATTATGCGCAATTCTTCTCGCTAAAACATTGAGTGTTCCAGTGCTACTAGATGACACGGATGCGAGAAAATTTGCTTTAGCTTTAGGCTTAGAAGTGGTAGGCTCAATAGGTATAATCATTAAGGCTACTAAATTAGGATTAATTTCAAAAGAAGAAGGATTAAGAGATTTACAGAGGCTCGCAGAAGTGATGTGGCTAGGTATCGATGTGTATGAGAAAGCGAGAAAAGTTATAGAAAGCTTGTAAATTACTTGAATTTCTAGCTTGTTTTACTTTGATAGAAATACAATCTAGGCATTTTTCTCAATACTATGTGCGCGAAGAACCCTCCTAGGACACAGGATACTAAGTAGCCGTTCATTAGGATTAGTAGTGAAGCGTAGAATACTGGTGTAAAGTAGAGGCTGAGTGGCGTGAAGAAGAGGTACGGTAGGTAGCTGAGTAGTCCTCCGAGAAAACTAGCAGCTAGTGCTTCGCCTAGACTTATTTTCTCGGATTTAAGTAAAGCTAGCTCTACGCCTATTCTCAGTAAAATATCTTTGGGTACGCGGATTATTGGAGGTTTTCTCTATTATCAGTTATTTTAGATAAATTCGCTTATGGTGATTAAATAAGAGCTATCCATTGAGCTCAATAGCATTGTAGTAGAGGAGGCTGTTGTTCGAGTAAATGCTACTATTCGCTGCCAGAATGGACTGATCACTGGAGCATACTATGTCATTAACTCAAGTGAGCCGAGAAATATTCCTGCCCGAGACGGCGCATATGACTTCTCCGTAGAAGTAATGGTAGTCGAAATAAACGCATCTAGCTTTAACGAGGGCTACTATATCTTAAGAATAAGGGGGGTGCAGTGAGTCTGCTTACACAAAGTGGTTAAACATTACTTTAAGAGTAAGAACACTTGTTCCAAGATATCATATTATAGCTTTAACGCTTAAACCCTACGGTGTTTTCAAGGCATCAGATCTGGCTAAAGCAATAGGACCTTCTCTTTCAGCAATATGGAGGTGGAACTATGAGAAACAGAAATTTGAAGCGTATATCCCAGGAGTAAGTGACAGCAGCAGCGACTTCGAGCTAGTCCTAGGCGAAGGATATTTTATTTACATGAAGAAAACCGCTAAATGGGTCGAAGTAGGTAAACCCTAGCCAACTTCCACTTAATACTAGAGAATACTCATAAGTAGTACTAGCTATTACACTATATAAAACTCTAATGAATACTACATTACTAATCTGATAGCTATTATTTAGAGTATATCTTAAATAGTTACTAAGAAGTACTATTAAGTTAGTTACCTCTTTGTACTAGGCTTTTGTTTCTCTATTTCCTCTACATCGCTTATTATGTCGTGAACTATGAATTTTAGGGTAAGGTAAATAAGGGTTAAAGAATTTAATTTAATTTGAGTTGCTCTAAGTAGCTATAGATTTTCTTTGCTCTCTCTATATCTTTTGAGAGTTTGTCAATATATGTTTCCAGAGCGGAGGCTAGTTCCTCAAGTTTACTACTATAAGTTGTGTAGAAAGAATATTTTGCCTTCTCTAATTCAGCCAATATACAGGGATCTTCAAGTCTGGGATATAATTTGTTGAGTTCGTTGAACAGTTTACTAGTTTCTTTATACGCTTCTTCGGAAGAAATTTCTCCTCTACTAGCCTTCTTAAATATTTTATCTGCTTTCTCAATAATGTTGTATGCTTTTTCAGAGAGTTCCAGGGCTTCGTCTTCTGAGCCTGCTTCTGCTAAATACCTGTACCACTGTAACTTTAAGTTAAATTCTCTCTCCTTTTTAATTAAAGTTTTCAAATACTCTTCAGCACTATCTGCTATTTCAACAGATACCTCGCCTATAGTGTCTATGAGAGAAATTGTCTCTCTAGACATAGTCTCCATAAACTTAGAGTACATTGCATCTCCTAATGATACAGCAGCAGCTATCGCGCTTATAAACTTGCCAGCACCAAGACTGAGTACAGTTAATACTATTGAGGCAACGAATTTGATATTGTCGCAAATGGATTTCACCTTTTTCTTGTAGTGGCACTCTTCAATAAAGCGCTCCATATTGCTCTCTGCACTTTTAGCTATACCTTCAGCTACTTTCTTTTCTTCGATAACTCTCTCGTATATTTCCTTAAGTCTTTCTTTTTGCCGTATAAGTTTTTCGAGGGGGTCTTCACCATCTACTTCGATTAAAACGCTGTCTGTTATAGATCCGTCTACACCTTGAATACCGCTATCATAGATTTCACATTTGAGTAAAATGAAGCACGGTTCTTTGGGAGCTATGTAAGCTATACTCTGTCCACACTTAGTTACAAGGAATCCTCCAGAATCATTTGACTCTAGAGACTTTGCTTCCCAGTAGAAGCCTACCCAGTCTTTGAAGTGAAGTATAGTTGAAGTAGATTTGCTTTTCCCTCTACACCATACTTTAAGTACATCAACGTCCTCTCCCTCAGCCTTAAATACAGTAAGTTGTTGAGGCTTAAGCTTAAATAGAGTTAGGCAAGTTCTACCCTCTTTGACAAGGTCTTTAACCTTTTGAAGAATATTTATCTTGTTTTCAACAGTCTTTAATCTATCTTTTAGGAATAAGTAGTCCTTGTACTTTCTTTTGAAATCATGGTATATGTATGAAAGATCTTTAATACTTTCATATTGGAGCAGCTTATTTAGGAGACTGAAATACTTTTCTTTAAAATCACTTACTGTATGTAGTTTCTTTTTAAACTCTCTAAGACTATATGCCAAAATTAATACTAGTGGAGCATCAAAGTGAGACACTCTATGCTTCAGACGCTCTATTTCCTCTAGGAGATAGTCTACTGCTTCTTCTACATCTTCTCTGTTCTGGGGATCAATTATTTTTCTATATTTCTCTAACTCATTAAGTCTGTAAAGTAAAGTCTTTTTCTCATAATCAAGTTCGCTTAGCCGCTTGTCAATGTATCTTAAAGAGTCCTTTTGGCTTAATTTAATAGGATTAACTATTTTTCCTTCAATAGGAGTATATGGATCCCACTTAGCAAAAGGTTCACATTCTCTAGATACCTTCATGTCTCTATAGCATGCTTCTATACTACTTAGAAGAGACTCAAGTTCTTTCAGCTTCCTCTTCTCTTCTTGGGGTAGCTTACTTAGAGCTTCTTCTATTCGCTTTTTCCGCCACTCAGGTTTAGCACACTTACTTAAAACTTGCATTACTTTTTCATAAATTCTAAGTAACCCTCTAAGAGAGTTTACTAAGTCTTGAATCTCTTTCCATATTTTAGGAGACTCTTTAACCCAATCATTGTAATTAAGTGCTAGTAAGTACTGGATCTTATTCTTTAACTGATCTCTCACGTACTCCCAGACATCGCCTAATATTCCTTCAAAAAACTCTTCAGATACATCTACTTTTACTCCAGCTCTTTTAGCACATTCTAAAAAGTCTCTGTAATCTCTTATCCCAAGTTGTTCTAAATAATATTTTGTTTCTCTAGCAAGCTTTCCTAGACTATTTAAGAGAGGCTGTATTTTTTCAATATATATTTCTATAGCCCTATCTTTTGCATTAGTATATGACTTAGGTTCCTTCTCTTTAGTAAACTTCACTTTATCCTTATATCCTGCGCACTTAGCTCCTAGATCTCTTACTCTCAAAGGATCAATTATACTGATTTCTATAACTTTCCTATAAGGCTTAGAGTCCAGTTCTTCTACCTTATTTTCCTTATCATCTACTACAAGCTCTATTTTAGCTTTCTCTAATACCCAGCGACTAATATTAGAGCTGGGCGGTGGTGCAACATAGATTACAGAAGGTCCCTCTGCTTCATTTGAGTGTATATGAGGAGCTCCTGCAGGAGAAATAAAGTATCCGGGGCCCTCCAGTATTCTCCACTTATAAACACAGTTCTGGGGTAAAGGCACTTCCTTTATTGCTAGTTCACCGGACTTAGGACATGGTCTACAAGTGACTATAAGGCTATCTACATTTTTCGCAGTAGCTACTAAGGGGAGAGGTCCTCCTGCCGGAGCTACTATCATTCTGCCCAAAAACACTTCTACGACTTTTTGTGAAGAGTAATGGTATGTTGCACATATTGGCTTCGATGAAGGGTAGTCTACTGCTATAAAGCCTCTCTTGTAACTCCAGCAGAGACAGCAAGATTTTTCTCTTTTCTTCCAGAAGTATATTACTCCTCCAAGACCCCCTATTGTTACTATTATTAAGCCTATTGCTGTGTACTCCGTCTCAGAGACTACTTTAATTTGTACACTTGTATCTTCTTGTGGGTTTATTTCTTTCTCATATTTTATACCTTTGTGCTCTACTACTATTTTATGATTTCCTTTAGGCAAATATATTTCTTTAACTCCACTAATTTTTATTTTCTTTTCCGTACCGTTATTAAACTTTATTATGACTACGGCGTCTTTAATAGGCTGATTAAAGTAGTTTTTAAGATCTATTTTAACCTTATATATACTACAAGGAACTTCGTGTTTCCCGGGCTCGCTTACTTCAAATTTATATTCCTCTGGTGGAGTAATATCACTTCCCTTCCAGAAAACTTTCACAATAGTGTAGTTGCCTTCATCAAGCCACACAAAGGGCTCCGTAATCTTGAGTTCTTCTCCAGTCTCTTTCTTTAAAATAACGTAGTCAGGTTTAATTACTATTCTTTTGCCGATATCAGTAAAACTAAAAGATACTTTATACTGCTTAACCCACTTCGCGTAAATAGTTTTAGGAGAATCCATTACTATTTTTACTTGAGGATTCTTAGACTCAATGCTTCCTGTCCAGCCAGAGAAAAGTAGTCTAGTATTTTTGTCTAAAAGTACTTGAGGAACTATATTTACTTCAGCTACAGTGCTTTTAGTATACCATCCTTCGCCAGTAGGCTGACCATATTTTGAGACTACCTTAAGGTAGTATTGATGAACATAAATGGGCTTAATTAAGGTGTCTTTACTCACTCTAATAGTTCTGGCTTCTTTTGTGTATCCATCGGCCCACTTAGTGAACATTAATCGAGTACCCTGAGAGACTTCAATAGTCTTCGGTACTTCAATTTCATGTACGCCTTCACTTAACTTAACTACTCCTCTTCTGTATTTTTTCCCATCTATTATTATCCAAGAGTTTTCAGGAATATCTAATGTTACACTATATTCTTTCGGAAAACTATAGCATGAGACTCCTTTATCTGGAGCAAGATCTCCAATAGTAGTTTTAACAAGTACTTCTCCAATAAGTTGAGAAATATCATGTTCGACGAAAACTTTAAAACAAATTTTATCTTCTACTTTAATTTCATTTAAGGGTATGGTTATTTCAATAAATTTTTCTGAATACTTAATACTGTATAAGGCTTCTGTACCTACTTTAGTCCAGCCATATTTCCACATGCTTTTAGCAAACTTCCACTTCTTTTCATACGAGCTAAAGTACACTGAATACATAGTGTCTCCGGGAGTCAAGTAATCATTACAGTTATTGTCGGAAATTCCGTCGGAGTCTAGTGAAATAGTGTAGCTCAAGTAGTTTCCAGGATTACTGGGTATTGGTCCATTTAAATGTATTTTAAAGGTAAGAAAATTTTCAGTTCTTTTTACTTCTATTGCAACTATATCTACGTATCCCTTGTATGTAGATGCTTTGCTTAGAGTGTAGGGATTTACTAGGTCTTTTGTTGAGTCCTTTAGAGTAAATGGTGTTTGAGCTTGTAGAAGTGCTGTAAAAATTATTAAAAGGAGTATTATTAGTGGATATACATACTTATTCATATTTAATCAACTCGTTGATTCAATAGCGTCTAGTAATCTTATAAATTTTTCTTTCTGCTTAGCTAGAATTATAAATGTAGCTTTACTTAAATATAGCTACTTTTTCTCGATTAACAGGTAGTCTTGCTTTAGCAAATATTTCTATTTATTGAGATTTATAGAAATATCTCTCATATTTTTATTCAAAAAGCTTAATTAAGAGTTTAAGTAAGGCTAGAGTAAATGGGTAAGAAAAAGTGTCCTCTCTGCGGTAAAGAGTATCCTGTGTTTGCTAAAGTATGTCCTTTGGTTCACTGCCCTAACTGTGGTTCAACAGAATTAAGCGAAATTAATATTAATGTTGTGGTTGAGGCTGGGAAAAGAGTTGTCGCTTTTATAGTTTTTATTGCTGCAGCATACTTGACGTTTTCTTTCTTAAGTATGTTTAAAAGCGAGTTTTTGGCTGATATTTTGGACTTAGTTAAAGCATTCTCTTACTTAGCCGTAATAATGTACGTTTTCCACATGATAGACTGGATATTTAGAGTAAGTAAGGGAGTGTTCTCACAGTACACTTGTCTTAACTGTAGATATGTTTTTAAGAAGCCTAAAGTAAACGTGCCGCTTGTAGAAGTTGAGGAAAAAGAGGAAACAAAACTATATTCTTCTGATGAAGATACTTTAGTTTACAGCTAAATATTGAAGTGTAAGTGGTATTCTATCGACAGAGTATACACGTTTACTGTTTTCTGCTCTTTTTCTTTGAGTACAATGTATTTTTCTAAACATCATTTGCAAAACTGGTTTAAAAAATCGTTGTCGCTATTAAGTTCCATTTGATGCTGTTTAGTAAAAATAGCTATTTTACCTAATTATGTACACAGCAGAGTCTACTTTAGTTAAACACTAGATTTCAATATATTCTCGATGATATCGCGGAGTCTACCCTTATAGCCTTCAAGAACTTTTATACCAAAAGACTCGAAAAAGAGCTTTGCTCTAGGACCTATTCTATCCACTATGACTACTTCTACTTCTTTCTCTTTCAAAAATTTAGGAAGAACTCCAGGTGAATGCTCTTTAAAAGGATTTTCGACAACTTCTATGTGAGAAACTTTGTTGTTTTCTGTTTCAATTAAAGCGAAGTACTTTGCTCTACCGAAATGCTCTTCAATAGTGCTCTCTAAGCCAGATTTATCTTTTATAGGAGCAGCTATTTTTGTCACATTTTTTGTGCTATAGCACAAAATATATATTTTTCTACGAAAAACTCAATTCATGAAAGCTCTCGGTATATGTGGAAGCCCGAGGCGCGAAGGGAATACTAAATATCTTCTAAAACTTGCTCTCGAGGAGTTAGAGAAGTTAGGCGTAGAAACTAAAGAAGTATTTTTAGCTGAATATGAAATCAAGCCATGTACTAGCTGCCGCTACTGCGTTAGTCATGAATACTGCTGTATTGACGACGATATGTCTAACGTTATTATACCTGAGCTTCTTTCTTCACAAATACTAATTGTAGCTAGCCCAGTATACTTCAATAACGTCAGTAGCTACGTTAAAGTATTTATTGATAGAACTTGGTGTCTCCGAGGCAAACTCAAGAACAAAATAGGAGGAGGTATTGTAGTAGGCAGAGGCTACGGTCTCGAGTCAGCGCTCACCGCAATACACTCATTTATGCTCAAACACGAAATGATTCTATGTCACCGAGGAGTACCAGCTACAGCTTTTGAAAAAGGAGAAATAATTCACAACAAAAGAGCCATAAATGATGTAAAAAAGCTCGCTAAAAGACTATACGAGGTAGCTAGCATAATTTTCTTGAAAACTGAGCAACAATAGTTAATTGACTTTATTTGCATTTTCGTAGACTTTAAATAAGTCTTCTCTTTTCATAAACCTAATATTTTCTTCATGCTTTTTCTTTGATCTACTATTATCTACTTAATTAACTTATCGTAGTCAGTAATAAATACTAAATTATTCTCAATAGCTACTACTATGTACTGTGAACCTTTCAACACAGCCAAGGAGCTATTAAATAATAATTTCATTTTTCTTCTCTGCTCATGCGAATAACTTTAACAAGCTCAGAGGAAGGTATTTCTTTTAAAATTTCTTGTACTTTCTTTAAAGTCTCCTTAATTTCTTCCTCTTCTCTTTTCCTAACTTTTTCTTCTAAAACTCTTTTAATAATCCTATTAATGGAAAATGAAATATTGTACTTCTTAAGCTTTAAGTAAAGACCTCTATTAATCTTAGCGGACACTGGTGTATAAATCACTAGCATTACTTACTACTACAAGTAATACATATTGCTTACTATTGTGGAAATAATGTAAGGAGTTTTCGAAATATAACAGGTGTTACTTACTATTACCTATTTTCTCTAAATACTTGATATTCTATTTGTAATAGCTAAGTTTCAATATTTATCTGCTAAGAATAGATTAAGCAAATTCATTTCATTATTTATACTCATTTATAGGAAAGAGAATATTTTTTAAAAAAGAATAGGTAAAGCATATATACTCAGTGCTAAGAGAGATATTTGATGAAATGGGGGAAAATTAGGTCTAGGAAACCAGTATACATAGCATTGTTCTTCATGATAATCATTACCTTAATGCCTTTCATTATTTCATCAGAGCCAGAAAATATACTCTATATGCTTTTCTTAGATTGGCTACAAGGAAAGCCAAGCGGATTAATTAAATTACATTTAAACATTCCAGAAAAAGGAGTGTACTATGTTCTCATTATAAATTATACGAAAGTACCAGGCAAAATAATTTATTCATCTCGACATATAAATCCTGCTACAATAACTTTTAAAGTATGGAGAATTCCTAAGAGAGTAGACCATATTAACGGAAAAACTGTAGTCAGATATTTTGAACAAACATACTATATTTTCGTAAGAACACGCGACAAAATATACTCAAAAGTAGTAATTATAGAGCCAGAAAAACCAATAACAGTCATTAATGTAAAGCCGGAATTTGTTAGAAAAGCACCCCCTGTTACACTTTCAAGTAATCCTACTTCATACCATATGGGTACAACATACAATTATCAAAATGTAATAATAGGAGAGTATCACTCGATTCAAGGAATAAGTGTTTCATGGGGCTTTACTAGCGGAGACGAATACAGAAAGATAAAAATAGAGTTCTATGAAAGAGGAGCATCAATAACAGGAGAAGACTACTTAGCTTACAAGCGAGGAGAATATAATTTAAATAAACTTCCTTGGTCAAGGCCAAGTTCGCCAGGGAAATATCTTACAGAAATTGGACGTATTGGCTGGACTGCTAGCGTTTCTGGAGGGACATGTGCTAAGGTAAAGGGTCGAGTAAAATACTGTTACGATATGTTCTGTACTGAATATCCAGATGACTTGACAGCAGATTTCATATTGACAATGGTGCCCGTGAAGCTTACAGGATATTGGAAGGATGGAACATTTTCTTGCAGTAAATGTGGAAGAAGAGCTCCATCCAGTTATGCTGGTATCATAGAGTCAGGAAATAGAGAAGGAATTATCGTTCTGGGATCAGGAGGGGGATATAGGTCGTGGAGTACTTCCTTGAAATTTACTATAGGGATAACTATAAAGTGTCCGACGCAATATTCAGGTACTACGGTATCAATAGGTTTTACGTTTACATACACTGTTTCTAGCTCTAATGTATATTGTGAGGCTAAGCCGAAGATACACGTTGTAAAGAGTTCAGATTATGTGAATAAAGATCTCTACTATTGGTTTGAAGGAAGTCCTTCTGCTAACTCAGAGGTAGTTCACTTCTCTTGGACGCCTCCTAGTTCTTAAGGCGATTAAGGTGTTGACATTTAAATGTTTTATGCTTTTTTACACTATTCTTGTGAAAAGAAATTTTTCCTTTGAATTGAAAAAAGTAGTTTTTTATTGACTAGTGTAGCGTATAGAGCTAGTGAGAAAATGAGTGTGGTTACTGTAGAAGAGAAGTTGGCTATGGAGGGCGGTGAGCCTGTTATTAAGAAAAAGCTGCCTCCGTGTTTTCCTGGTGCGCTTTTTATAGATGAGAAAGAAGAGAAGTCTGTTTTAGAGGTTCTTAGGAGTAAGTCTCTTTTCCGCTACTATGGGCCAAATCCGCTATTTAAGGTAGAGAAATTCGAGAAAGCTTTCGCTAAGTATATTGGCCGTAAGTACTGTTTGGGCGTTACATCGGGCTCTGCTTCGCTTTACGTAGCCTACAAGGCGGCTGGAATCGGGCAGGGAGATAGAGTGCTTGTTCCAGGGTACACGTGGATAGCTACTCCGCAGGTAGCTGTGTGCTGTGGAGCAAAAGTAGTCGTAGTCGATATAGATGAGTCGCTTAACATGTCTCCTGAAGCACTAAGCGAAGTGTTGAGCGAAGAAGATAAGCTGGTTGTTCCAGTACACATGAGAGGTGCTCCAGCAGACATAGAGGAGATTGTGAAAATAGCTAAAGAAAAAGGTGTTCCTGTAATCGAGGACGTGGCTCAAGCATGTGGAGGAAGCTTTAAGGGAAAGAAGCTTGGCTCCTGGGGAGACATGGGCTGCTATAGCTTCCAGCAAAACAAAAACATCACTGCAGGCGAGGGAGGAGCAGTAGTCACAGACAACGAAGAGCTCTATAAGAGGGCAGTAGCTTTTCACGATGTCGCTGCCTACTACAGGAAACCTGGCTATATTCCGCCGATACCTGGATTAAACTTCAGAATGTCTGAGTTAACAGCAGCTGTTCTAATAGAGCAGCTAAAGAAACTAGACGACATTGTCGCGAGAATGAAGAGAGCGCAGAAAATTATTAGAGAAGCAGTCGAAGAATGTAGTGGCCTCGAGCTCAGGAAATTGGTCGACGAGAAAGGAGATACAGGCGTATGCGCAGTATTCTTCCACAAAACAGACGAAAAAGCAAGACTTTTCACCAAGGCACTTAGAGCAGAAGGAGTTCCCGCAGGAGTACTCTATTCTCCTGAAGCAAAATACGAGGGACACGCATGGATAAACTGGAAGCCTCTCATAGGCGACTACATGATAGTACCCAAAGGCATGGGAGAGAAAACACTAGACTTGCTCAGCAGAGCAGTACACATAAGTATATCGCCGCTGTACACAGAAGAGGACGCAGAGCTCATAGGAAAAGCAATAAAGAAAGTCTACAAGAAAATACACTAAAAGAGATAATCTATATAACCTAAGTTTTCCTAGAAAATATAGTGTTCTCCAAAACAAACACAAACAAAAATCTAAAAGCAACTAAGTTCAAAAAGCTGAGCATTATTCTAGTAGACTAATTTAAACAATTACCGTTATTTTAGCAACGACGACCTTATTTTCTTTTAAACTTTAATCAAGTAATTCTATTTTTGCCTTATGACTATATCTTATGGAAAAAGAGAGAGAAAGAAATATATTCTAGCAACAAAAAGATAATTTCGTGGGTTTCCTGAAAGAAGAAGAAATAAAAAAGATAATATTACTAAGTTTAACTATAGTGTTATTAGTATATGGAGGAGGACTTATGGCTATTCGAGCAGAAGAAGAACATATCGCGGAATCTAACGACTGGAATGCTTACGTTAAGGAAAATCCCCATAGACAAGCTGTTGTAGTATCTGAGCTTATAGGTTTCTATTATGACTATGAAACATATTTTCATAAAATACAAATACACGGAGAAGGAAAATGCGGGCCGTCTGAGTACATTGAGCCAGCAGGAAACTTAATTCTCGAATATTGGTTTGTGGGGTATGAAGGAGGTATTGAGCATGATGTAATAGAAGTAGACGAGGATAGCTATACTCAGTCTTTTCCAGGTAAATATGTAGACTCGAAATTAGAAGTCAGCAGAGGATTCATAGATTGGTGTACTCATGAGACTGTGTGGCTAGAAGCACTCACGAGGCTGAAGTATCCCTAGATAATGGGTGAGAGCATGTTATTAAGAAAAAGTCTATTATTAAATAATAAGGGTTTCAGTGTAGCTTGTATAGCTGTATTCTTATCTTTAATGATTTTACTTATTATTGTTCAAAATAAGTTAACAGTACTTCAAGGCGAGTCTCAATTCTGTTCATTAAACTACGTAATATATAGACTGCCCAGTAAATTGAGTACCGTCAAAAAATATCCTACTTTACTTAAAGTTCCTGAAGCCAAAAATACTAATAGAGATTACATATCCCTTTATATGCTTAATGGAGAAAAAATAAGGATTAAGTGTAGAGATGCTTTTATTAGAATAGATTTTATTGAAACTAAAAATAATAAATACGTTTTAGCTGAAATTAAACTAACAATTATTGATTTAAATAATAGGACTAAAACGATACTAGCTAATGAAATCTTGATCAACAAGGAAACTAGAGAAGTTTTTCTACTAAATGGTACAAGAATAGGTATTACTGCAGTATGGCTTCCTTTAAGCTGGCTTAATCACGGTAAATCTATGCGTATTAGCGAGACTCTTGGAATGAAGTCTATTAAATATTCCCCTATGGGAGAATATTTAGCTGATTTCAAGTGGCTCGGCTGGAGAAAAGCTTACGTAATTTCAGCTGACATGTATGACAGTGAAGCAGCTATACTCATGACAAAAGACGATATACTTAGTAAAAAGGAAACAAAATACTGGAAAGTACTTAAAGTATATAAAAAGTATTCTAAAGAACTTGGAAGAAACGCTACCTTTGCCTTAATTTTATGGAAAACTGATAATTCAACTGAAGAAATACCGCTGGAAAGCAACTTTAAGAGAGCAAAATTAAAGAGGGGGTATTATCTCATAGGAGTAAATGTCTATGACGCTGAGACAGGTTTAGCTAATCACTTACCAGTAATAGACCCTTTATTAGCAGCACTAGGGATAAAAATAAATTTTGAAGACTTCTACTTATATAAATATGAAATAAAAGCAATTAAAGAAAATCATCTAAAACACTATATTGATGCTCCCTAAGCTTAATTCTAAATATTTTTATTTATTTCAAACCAGTTTTCAATAAAATGTTTTATCTTAATTAACTGTTTTCACTAATTCAAGGTAATCTAAATTCTCTTAAATGTATCAAATTCCTGTAAATAATGAAATCTTATATATTTTATTTCCTTTCGCACTTAAGTATTTTAACACCTTCTCTAGAGCACACTTCAATTAATTCTTTATCGTAAGTCAATATAGGTAAGTTTAGTTCTTTAGCTATGCTGAGAATTAATTTATCATTAAATTCTTTAAATGGGATACCGTTATCTTTTACTATTTTTAGTGCTTCTTTGAAGTTTTTACGCTTAATAGGAACTATTATAAACTTATTGTCTTCAAGAAGCTCGTTGAGCCTTTTTGCAATAAATTTATCGCTTAAGCCGAGTTTCTTTAAAACGAGAATATATTCTATTAGTACAATAGATGGTATTAGGACGAAGGATGCTTTAGATAAAAGGAGCTTTACTTCTTCATGGAAATCTGAGTCTTCAATAGTATCATAGACGAGGACATTTGTATCTACTATGAATTCCATTCAACAACACCACTCCAGGACTCTTCAATTAATTCCTCTATTTTTTCTGGAGGAAGTTTTCTACCCAGCTTAACTGTTGATCTTTTTCTAGTTTTTCTTTCTTTTAAATGTTCCTCAAGAATCTCAAGTTTTCTCAGCTTCTGGTTTATAAGATATGAAATTTTCTTAGTAGTACCATATTTCTCAATAGACTCTTTTACAAGCTTCTGATAAATATCATCATCTAGTAGCACAGTAGTTTTAACTACCACAAGTTTCTTTACGGCTATATGGTAATAAATTTTACGGCAGAATATCGAATTATAGCACATAGATAATTATTCCCGTTTACAACAACTGATGTATAAGTATTTAAGAAAACTGAGCAACTTGCTATCTACTCCGAAAACAACTTAGTCTCTAAATATACAAATCAAGGATAGTTCATTGAATTTCTTGATAAATCTTCAATGAGAATAATTTTACCTAATTTTTCTCTTTTTTAAAAAATACCACAAGAAATATAAGAAATTTCTGAGCTATGTTTTATGTGAGAATGTTAGTAAATACAAAAATGTTACTCGCAATAATGGCTATCATTTCACTAACACCACTTGCTATAGCAGTGTTTCGATCTAATGTAAGCGGGACGGTGCCAGCGGAGGGCTACAAGATTCTTGGAGAATGGGATGGAGTAACTTATTCAGAGTATACTATTTATTACTCACCAATTGATGTTATTATAGCTTTAGTTATAGTAGATACATATATAGATCAGTCAGATGTAACTCTTTACCTCCCTACTGCAGGAGGATACATTCATGCATCTCATGTTCCCTCATTATATGCATGTATTGAGCGCGCCGTACTAGTAAATGACAATGATATATCAGTATCCTACTCTGGTACACTATATGTAGAGACAGTGTATGACCCCTAAGAGGTGAGAATATGAGGAAATACTTATTATCTTTGACTGCAGTTCTACTAGCAGTAATAGTTGGACTGACAATAGTTCACTTGACAGTTAATAACGCAAGCAAATATAGCTTAAGGAACGAATACCTTATAACAAAGGAATACCCTGCGCAAATATGCGACGGAAATACAGATAGGTATTCGGAGGCTATAGCTTTAGCTAAAAAGGTTTTAAGTAAGTATCCGAAGATATCAGAAGACTATCTGTTAAAAAAGTATGGGCTTAAAGTTACTCCACCTTCAAAGAAAGATATTAAAGAATTTCTGGAGAGAAATAAGTTCGGGTTATTAGCGGGATATGGCTGGGTATACGTGCTAGATTCTAGGACGGGAAAAATATTAGGTATGCTAACTAAAAAGACAAAGCTCAATGTGGGAGATAGACTTCTCTTCGTGGTGCATTTAATTACATTTAATGGTACATACGTAGGAACTACAGTATATGAATGGATCGTAGTAAAATTAAATGCTGAGAAAAACTTTCCCATAGAAGGCAAAACAAAAGTAATAGGATGGTTTAAAATGCAAGTAAAACCCTAACTATTTATATTTTTCTCCCTAAGATTTGTATTAAGTGTTAATTATTTCTTTTCTAAAAGTCTTAGTTCTCAATAGTACTGTGAATAAAAACACCTGTATCTGCTATAGATTCTATTCGATAATATTTTTAAAGTTTTCAGCAAAGTGTTATCGCTAGTTAAGAAGCTCATAAGTTATTTCTGTAAAATAATTTGGAATTAAATAGTTTATTTAATTAGGCCTCTTTCTTTAGCTTTTTTAAGGTAAAATTCTTTATATGACATTATTTGTACTCCTTTATCTAGAGCATACTTTACCATTTCTTTAACTATTTTCATTTCAGGGTCTTTCCAGAAGCTCGAGTGGTCGTGTTGGACATAGCACCAGACCAAATTCTTTTCTGCAATATAGTCTATTGTCTTTTTAACATAGTCTAAGTATTCTTCTCTAGACTTATGTCTCTCTTTAAGCGCATTATCGTGCCATCCTTGTATAGGGAACTCGAGTATAGGCGGGTATGTTGGAACATATTCGTCGTACCAGAAAGGCTGTATATCGAGGCTTACTGGAGGAGAATCTCTCTCGTTTCGCTCCCAGCTTCTCGTAAATCTTATTCCAATACGCCATAAAGCTTCAAGTAAGTCTGGCATATCGAGTAAGCCTCGGTAGCAGCCCCATGGAGCAGTCAAACCAATGCACTCGACTCCTAGTAGAGCTTTAAGAAGCTCTGAAGTAATTCGTACTTCAGCTTCTATTTCCTTGGGATGTGCTCCTTTAATTAATTTGTTGCCTCTATACTCTATTACAAGTGTTTTAAACAGTATATGTGAAAATGTATGTTGTTGAAAATCTATTAAATGAGAGTATTTCTCTTTAACTCTTTTAAATTCATTTAAATGATATATTAGAGTCTTGCCTAGCACAAAGAATGTGCATGGAGCACCGTATTCGTCATGGATTTTCGGCGCAAGTTCAAGGAACTTCACAGTAGTGTCTGATCTATGTTGAGTCTCGACATCATATCCTATAAGGAGAACAGGTTTACTGGAACTCACATTAAGAATAGTGTCCGATAAAATAAAACACTTAGCACGAAATAAAATCTACACTAAAATCGAGCATAAAAATCAATTATCTTTTATAAGAACTTAAGGTGTGTCTATACACTCTTTAAGTGTATAGTGCTAAGTAGTATTTGTCCTTCCATAAGATCAATGTAGAGGTAGCGGTCTTTTCAGAGTAGAATACCTACCATAAATTTAAGCACTTTCCAAGATTCCGTCTCCTTTCTATGTAAAAAATGGCGCTGATTTTTATGCTGTTAGCAGAAATAATTCTTTCAACTTCTTATTGATCAAAAACTTATTATTCAATTATGTGTGCTGGTGGAGCTAAGTGAGCCTGCTTTATTTTAACTGATATTCCTTCGTTTTCGTAGACTTCTTTTACTACTTTTTCTACCGTTGAGGAGGTTTGTTCATCGACTAGTATTAGTAGCGAGGGTCCTGCTCCGCTTATGGCTACTCCTTTTGCACCATTAGTTAAAGCTACTTCCCTTATTTTGCGGTATAGTGGTACATATACTTCTCTTGCGGGCTCGACTATTTCATCAAACATTCCTTCGCCTAGGACTTTGAGGTTGCCTGTAGTCAAGCCGTATATTAGTGCGGCTAGTCTGCCTGCGTTTCTTACGTGTACTTCTAGAGGTATTTTCTTGGGTATGATACTTCGTACAATACTTGTTTTTCTTAAGGGAGCTTTTACTTCGGGTAAGACTATTAGGAAGAGTGGTTCTACTGGAGGCTTTATTTTAATTACTTTGAGTGGTGTGAAGCTGTAGAGTACTACTATGTGTCCTAGATAGCTTGCAGCGACGCTTTCGTAGTGTCTTATTCCAGCTGATATGAGTTCTCCTTCGCCAGCATATTTTATGGCTTCTTCTGGTGAAAGCTCTATGCCTAGTGTTTTTGATACTGCGAGCACGGCCGCTGCCGCTGAGGCTCCGCTACTGCCGAGTCCTTTTTCCACGGGAATTCCTTTCCACAGTTCAAGGTATACTCTGTAAGGTAGCTTTTTCTCTTCGAGCATGTATTCTACTGCGCGCTTAGCTGTATTCAGTTCTTTTGAAAGATTTTCGCCGTAAGGTCCTCTAATATCGGTTATCACTACTTCTGGCTTACTGTCTTCAGAGTAGTCTACTACGGATACTTCGTCGTAAAATGCGTCTAGTGCTGCTGCAACGAGGTCAAATCCTGGCCCGAGGTTAGCTGAAGAGCAGTATGCGCGTGCCTTCAACGCGCATCCCTCACGATATGGGCTCGTAGACTATTCCTAGTTCTTCTGCGAGCTTATAGGCTCTATTCATTTCCTCTAAGTAGGGTCTGCGGTAAATGTCAGGGTATTTTTCTGGATACCGTGCTACAATGTATTCTGGCCTATACTGCTCCATAATATTTACTAGTGCTCTGGGAGTGTTTGCCGCAATCCACTTTAGTATTGGCTTCGTGCAGCACTCGATGTGGTTTGGTAAGACTAAGTGCCTTATGATCATGTCGCCGCACTCGTGTGCGAACTTGTGGTTGCGTGTAACTATTTCCCAGTAGTTCTTTACACCAGATAGCCTTTCAGCACACTTGTCGTTTCCGTACTTGAAGTCAGGGAGCCATATGTCTATGACTTCTCTTAAAAGCTTCATTGTTTCTTCACTACAGTAGAAGTTGCTGTTCCAGAGCTGAGGAACATTGGCTTCGAGGTACAGCAGAGACTCCAGGATTACGTGGAGGTTTGGTGTCGGCTCTCCTCCCACGTGGTTAATGTTCTTGGCGCCTGTTTTCCTCAATTTTTCCTGCATACGGGCTAACTTAACAGCGTCTACTACTATTCCGGCGTAAGGGTTTTCTTGAGAAATATCCCAGTTCTGACAGAAAACACACCTGAAGTTGCATGAGCCGTAGAAAATTGTTCCGCTGGGGACTAGAGGTGCTTCTTCACCTACATGGTGAAACCACGAATGAACGTATACTGTTTTATCTAAGCGACAGAAGCCTTTCTGGCCTTTAAGCCTGTTTACACCACACCTGTGTTCACAGAAACAGCATTTTTCTAAGAGCTTGTAAGCTATAGCTACTTTAACATGAAGAAAACTTACTTCAGGTTTCTCAATTTTACTTAAGTCCTTTTCCTCTTCTCTTATTGAGGCCCACAGTTCGTCAAATACTTTACTTAACTCATCGTGAAGCTTCCAGAGTTCATCAAGAGACATAGACTTTAAGTCTTTTTCACCTGCATCTATGTGCTTACATATAATGAATTTAGCTGGCTTGCGATCCTCCATAACACTTTTGTACCAAGAGAGCCTCTTGCAGACTTCTTCGTAACTCCATACAGTATACGAGTCTGGCCTAATGAGCCATAAACCTATTCTTTCCATTCTAAGAATATACTGGCCACGTAGATTTATACTTTAAGCCTACTAAAGCATATAATTGCTTTATGTAGCCGAAGCAAGCGAAATAGAGAGTTTACCTTTTAAATACTAGAACGTGTAGTGTAGAAAGGTATGACTACGCAGATTTTATCTACATTAGGCTCTTTCTTAGAGTTTCTTGTAGGCTGGCTAGTAAGCAGTGCAATAATATTTTTAGCTATTAAAATTTATCCAGGAAAACAGAAGAGAGAAAGTTTTGGGGGAGCACTTGCAGTGGCCCTAGTAGGCTACGTTGTTCAGAAAGCTTTAAGCTTACTTGGAATACCTTTCGCTACACTGCTATCGCTAATAGTGTGGCTTTATATAATTGGGAAAGTATTTGAAGTAAGTTGGCTCGGAGCAGTAGTTATAGCGATAATAGTATACTTATTAAGCTTAGCTGTAGGGCTTTTAGGAATACCTAGACTAATTTAAATGAAATATTATACTATTAGGACTTAATTAAACGCATATACTTAACGAGCTAAGATTTCTGCTAGTGAGTCCATGGTCTTTTATGAGCTATATGTGTATTATTAATGAAGCTGTTATGAACTACTTTTATGTTCTAAACTATGTTTACTTAGCTCCTCCAGTACTTTTGGATACTTTCTTAGAAGCTCATCTACTAGGTGCAAATACCTAGCTATTCTAACGGTTTCAGGCTTAATTTCGTATAGCTGTTCGCCATTTACGACGACGTAGTGTTTCCTAGGTAGGCTGTTTCCTACAAGAAATACTGCTTCATTTACACTTGCGTGAAGAGTAAAGCAGTGAGGACTTCCCTCAGTTGTAACGACAGTAATGCTTTTTGGTTTAGAGCACTTAATAATAGCGGCTATTTTTCCATGGTGAACTGCTCCCTCTTTCTCGGGACAAGCTAGTAAAACTATTTTATTTTCTGATATTTTCTTGAAGAGAGCCGAGTTTACTTGGGGAAGACAAGCTGACGCTATTAATATGTCTGCATTTTTTAAATAAGGTGCTTTAACCCATACACTTAAGAGCCATCGAATCATATGGCTATAGTACTCGAAAACTATTATTTCTAGTGGATAAATTAGAGTTTAACTTATTGTAAAGTTAAACGTTAAACTATTTAACCGAATACTCGGTATAAAGTCCTAGTATGAGGTATAGAGTTAAAGTACATAAAAAGGGCATAGTAGTTATTCCCGCTGAAGTCAGGAGAAAATATGGTATAGTTGAGGGAATGTTTCTTGAGCTTATTGAAGAAGAAGACGGAATTAAGTTAATTAAGTCTCCTTCTCTGGAAGAAGCCTTCGGTATTGACGGCGAGAAAGCACTTGAGGTAGTTAAGTTAATTGAAGAGGAGAGGAAGAGGGAGAAAAGCCTTGAAGTATGTTATTGATTCAGGTGTTTTCGCCTTATTTTTTTGCTGGAAGTATGTCGGTTAAGAAGTATTTTAATGAAATATTTAAGGGTTTAGCTAAAGGATATACTCTTGAATTGAATATAGCTGAGTTCATGTATAACTATGCTAAGAAGTTTGGGTGGGAGACTGCTAAAGCTAGAGCATCTTTAATTAGAAATAGTAGAATCGCTGTACTGACATTAGATGAAAACTTAACAGAAAAAGCTGCTAAATTTAAATTAAAGTATAGAAATTTACTCTCACTGGTAGACTGCTATACTGCAGCACTAGCTGAAGTTGTTAAGGGAACTATATTAACTACTGACGAAAATTTAGCTTCTATAAAAGAAGTTAAAGCAGTATTATTCAAGGTTTGAGAAAGAAAGTATCAACTAAATATAGGCAGTAAGCTTCATTAGATACTTATGAGAAGAGAGTAATCATAGGAGTAGAAAATAGTTTATAGTTATCTTTTTACTATAAATACTTTGAATCCCCTTTGATATGTTCCATCAAAGTTGTCTCACCAAGCGCTGCCAGGCTTTCTGTATAAGTAGCTTACTTGAAATGCAGGGTTAAACAGGTCTTCCCAGAAGACAAGAAAATCTGCTTCGATTTCTTCGCTCAATACTTCAACATAAATTTAAACACGCCGTCAGGGTCGTGCCATTCAAATATTCAGTCCTTTTTCCCTAAAGTAGGATTAAGCACTATTACGATAGGAGAGTCGAAGGGTCGTCTGGTTCCATGGAACCCAGCTAGTTGAAATAGTATAAGAATCTGACATAATTACTACTGCAGAGCTATAGCGTATTTTCCGGAAGAATAGTCGAAGCACACCCGATGGAATTTTCCTCAGCTGTGTCACCGTTAGTATCAGCTAAAAGTACAATTTTCTTAAGAGGCTTTCTCTGGCTACATGTTTTCAGTACAGAGCCGGCTATCGGGAAAGAAGTTTCAACAGAACCTGAAGCAAGCTTAACGAAATATTTCTCAGACTCACTTACATTCTCCGCTATTTCATGCAGAAGAATATTCTATAAAACTATTTTTCTCGCTTCTTTTGGCTTTGGCTTAAAGATTCCTTTCTCAAATAAGAGTACTCTGCCTTCAAAGTCGGTAACATATATTCCAGTCACAACTATCTCTCTGTTTTCAAGATTTCTGGCATAAATGATAAGGCTTCCGCTTTCTCCTACTTTAACTCCCTCTATCTCTGCTTTTCCACATAATTCTTCTATAGGAAGATAGCCTCGCTTTCTTGTCTCTATCCAGGAATAAAATATTGTTGCAGATAAAACAGCTATAAGTAAGAGTACTACTATAGCTATTATTGAAGTAGCCCCCTTTCTTTCACTTGTTGAGAAATCAGTTTACAGTATATAAGTTTATTGAACATAAATAAAAACTATTACTAGTTTTCAGTAACAGCTTACTACCTATTAAAGTAAAGTACTTTAATTTAATGCGCAAACTTTTTCCTAGCCACTATGTAGGTTTAGCTAATCGATATACTTTAAAAATATAGGCAGGATTATTTGCTTTATAAAAGCTTAAAGCTGCTCTGTCGGCCGAAGTCGCTTTAAGGCGTCTAAGTACTCGCACTACAGTGAGATACCTTCCCCCTATATCTTTAGCTAGCGAAGCCGCTTCAAGAAGTAGTCTAGTCCCTATACGCTTTCTCCAGTACTCTCTACATACGTGTACTCCGAAGTCTATGTTGAAGTTGTATTTGTTTAGCATAGCTATTCCAACAGACTTATTTCCTACCCAAGCAGACAGTACTAAGTGAAGATCTTTTCTAGGCTTAACAGAAAATCTCCAGCTTCTCTTAGTGACTTCTTCTACTACTTTTATTGCCTCTGAGTAATCTAGTATCCTTATATCTACACGCCGACATGCGTCAAGAAAATTTAGCTTACTTAAGTCCCATACGAAGAAGAATGAGCACGCGTCTACCGCTAAACACAAGTTTTCTTCGGTTAGCAGTAGTAAATCGGAGTCTCTGCGTTTAGCGTAATTAGCCCACTTTTCGATAAGCTTAGTTGCATCGCGCTTAGAGTATATGAAGAGGCCTCCTGAAGATCTTTTAGCTTTAGGCCACTCTGCAGCCACTATAAATGCTTCTTTAGTGCTGTAAAGTACTTCTATTTTGCCTACAGTCTTATTCCAAAAAGTTCTCAAAACATACGAATACTTAAGCCAGTTTTTAAACCAGTCTGCGTCTATCACTGCATTATACCTATTGGGCTTCGATTTAAATAAATCAAGCTACGCTAGCTGGTACTCTTGAAGCTTAGTAAAATTCTCGACGAATTTAGATTAGTCAGATAAAGTGTTTTTGCATACTGTTTTATTTGTGTACTAGAATGTTTTTCTGTGACGAAAATAGCTGTAATAGGTTTTGATGCACCTATAACTAAAACGCTCTGGAGACTTATTCAGAGTGGAGACTTACCTAACTTAAAGCGTTTAGTAGAAAACGGTGTTTGGGCAGAGAACTGCATGGTACCGCACCCAACTATTACTCCGCCTAACTGGACAACATTAGCTACTGGAGCTTATCCAGGAACACATGGAATAACATGTTTTCATCTCCCTATGAAGGGACAGAGACCCGGGCACCCTAAGGTATGTTACCAGGCTTTTACTTCAAAAGATGTTAAAGCAGAGTATATTTGGGAGGCGGCAGAAAAAGTAAGGAAGAAAGCTATTGTTCTAAACTACCCTACTACATGGCCTCCTCGAATGAAGAACGGTATACAGGTAGCGGGATACGGACTGCATGCCACTAGCTGGCGTATAACACGTGAAGGAGGCCCGTTGCCTGCTTGGCGCTGGCTAATAAATGTAGCTGACCACCAGTGCGCGACAACAGAAGACTTGCCGCTAGCCGATAAAATAGAGCCTAAGCCCTGCAGAAGATGGAAAAACTATCCAGACGGCAGTATTCTCGAGGCAGTAGTTGAAGTAGGAAAATACAATACACTGGATAAAGTTGAGCCAATAAAGCTGTATTTAGCAATAGACCCTAAGGAAAAGAAAGTTTCAGGCTACTTGAGCAAAAGCGACGAGAAACCTGTTTTCACGACGACTTTAGGTAAGTGGAGTAAAACAGCACAATTGGTATTCAAGACAGATAGGGGTCCTAAGAGGGCTTTCTTTAAGGTTAAGTTAATGAAGCTCTCAGACGACGGAAAACACGTAACAATATACTTCTCTACGTTCTGCTCTCTGAAAGGAGGCACTTATCCGCCAGAGATAGCTGATGAGCTAGAAGAAAACGTGAAGAAAGGACTTCCTCTTAGAGCAATGGAGGACGCAGTCGCCTTAGGCTGGGTAGACTACGAGACCTACATTGAGATGATAGAGTTTGAAAACGAGTGGCTAGGCGAAGCAGCCTACTATTTGCTCACAACAAAAGAATGGGATATCTTCTACATGCACGCCCACGCGCCAGACCACTTCTACCATCTAGCTATTAATAAACTAGACCACGACCCCGACCCGAACCTCAGGAAAAAGCTAGCTGAACTAGAGAGAAGAATGTATATTTCACTAGACAAAATGGTCGGCAGAATACTTGAAGCAGTAGGCAAAGACACTGTAGTAGCAATAGTCTCAGACCACGGCGCCGTCCCCACAGAGCCTGGCTCTAAATATATTTCGATAAACGATATCCTCGAGCAAGCGGGCTTACTCAAATACAAAGATAAAGAAAATAAGATAGTAGACTGGTCTCAGACTAAAGCCTTCGAAGACCGCTCCTGCTACATATGGATAAACCTAAAGTCAAGGTTCCCCGATGGCATAGTAGACGACAAAGACTACGAGAAAGTACGCTGGGAGGTAATAAACGCGCTACACAGCTACCGCGACCCCAATACAGGCAAATGCCCCTTCGCTTTCATACTCAGAAGAGAAGAAGCAATAATGCTTGGACTAAGAGGAGAGACTATAGGCGACATTGTCTTCGGATTCTATCCTGAAGCACCAGGAGAACACGGCAGACAAATAACTTCAGGAGAGTACTCGATCGGATCAATGAAAGGACTGTTGATCTTAAGCGGGCCAGGCATCAAGAAAGGTGTTGTTTTAAAGAGACAAGTAAATATAGCCGACGTCGTGCCCACACTCTGCTATGTGGCAGGGCTACCTGTGCCAAAAGACTGTGAAGGAGCCATAATCTACCAGGCGCTAGAAGACAAAGACATGCATCTGAATAAAATAAAAGCACTTGAAGAAAAGTACCGCAAACTTGAAGAAACAATAAGAGTTATGCGGTCGCTAACTCACACCTACTAAATATTTTCCAATACATTGACTGAAATAAAATAATAGCTGAAACCTGTCTCAAGCGCTCGTAGTACCAGTGGCCGCCGGCCATAGCGGTGTTAATGACAAAGTCTGCGTCCTTTATGGCGTCACGCCTATCTGTAGTTTTCTCGAAAAATATCCATTAAGACTACATGGCACCGTAGAGACTTGGAGTAACGAGAAGATCTCGTATAACTGTAGTAGACCACACAGCACTTCCTGCTCCAATAAAAGTTATTTTAACGCCTTCATCTCCCATAAATTCATCCACTTAATCCTGTCAGCACATAAATAAAAGCTTTAAGCACTTAATATAGTAAGAAATTTATGTAAGAAAAAGTAAGACTATTTTGATGGAAATAACTTACCTAGAGGAGCTATTTAAGGTCAAAGTGAGCTCAAAAGGACAAATAGTTATTCCTAAACCAGTTAGAGAGGCTTACGGCTTCAAAGAAGGTGAAGAAATACTACTAATTCCTCTAAAAGATGGAGTTCTCTTAAAACGTCCAAAGAAGGCTAAAGGCTGAGAGGTCTACTCAAACAACTTGACGTTGATGTGTCTGAGTGTGAGAAAATACTAGCAGAGGCGAAGCAAAGCCTATTTAAGGGATCTTTATGAAAAGTATATGTAGTCGACGCAGTTACTTTTCTATACTATCTTTTAGACAAACTTCCCTCAAAAGCAGATAAAGCTTTTAGAGAAGTGGGAAACGGAGAAGCAGTCATATATCTGCCTGCAATTGCTGCAGCTGAACTCTACTATTTATTTGAGAAAAAGGGCTGGCTGAATTACTGGAATATGCTTAAAAATAAGATGTCGGAGTACACTACTTTTAAATATTATCCATTTAACGAAAAAATACTGAAAAACTTTCAGAAAACTAAAGCAAAAGAATTACACGATAAAATAATAATATTGACGGCAAAAGTACTTAAGGCAAATGCTTTAATAACTAAGGATAAAGAACTCATGCAGTTAAAGGAAGTAAACATAATATGGAAGTAGTTAAGTGTAGTGGATTTTGTTAACTAGACTGACAAGAATCTAGTCTAACTGAAAGTGCTATATTGACTTAAAAATAATATATACGTGGATACTAGGCAGCGTTTCATAAATATATGTCACTTTAAGAGTGTTGATAGGCCTCCTAGATGGGAAGCAACAATGGGTTTTATGCCGCAGACTATCGAGAGATGGAGGAAAGAAGGCTTGTCTCCTCATGTTAAGACTCATCGTGATGTAGAAGAGTACTTTGGAATGGAGCCTAGAGTTTTCTTGCCTGTAAATAGTGGTTTCACGAGACCTCCCTTTGATCCACCTTTTAAGAGAGAAGTACTATGGGAGAGCGGCGAGGTAGTAGTCTTTAGAGAAGAGAGCGGCATAATATGTAAAGCCTACAAGAAGCCTCATGAGACAGCTACTCCTGGAGTAATGTGGGTTGAGCACCCAGTTAAGACCAGGGAGGGCTGGGAGAAAATTAAGTGGAGACTAGACCCCGACAACAGGAAGTGGCCGGACTGGAAGAATCTTCGCGAAAAGTACGATAATTTCCCTTATCCGCTTGCTCTAACTATTTGCGGTGCATTCGGTTTTCCGCGGTGTCTTCTCGGAGATAAGAGACTTCTCTTAATGTACTATAGGGACCCGAGATTTGTTCACGAGATACTTGAACACTGGCTTGAACTCTACAAGAAGATCTGTAGCACAGTTATCCGTAATGTTCGAGTAGACTACATACTAATATGGGAAGACATGGCTTGGAAAAAGGGTCCTTTGGTCTCGCCTAGAATTTTCAAGGAATTCATAAGCCCGTACTACGAGGAGCTAATAAGTCACGTGAAGAAGCTCGGAGTTGATATAATAATGGTTGACTCAGACGGCAATCTCGAGTCTGTATTAGGCTTGTTTATTGAGGCCGGAGTTAATGCCATGATGCCTTTTGAAATAGCTGCGGGCATGGATCCGCTTAAAATAAGAAGAGAATATGGCGACGCATTAGCGATAATGGGTGGGATAGATAAGAGAGTACTCGCTGAATTAAAGAAAGCTATTGAGCGTGAAGTTTTATCTAAAGTACCGAAGCTTGTAGAAGAGGGAGGCTACATACCATTTGTAGATCACAACGTACCTCCTAATGTGAGCCTAGATAACATGAAATACTATATATCGTTAGTAAGAAGCATTACTGAACGAAACCTGCAGTCAGATTAAGTTTAAATAGCGTTTAGAGCGCCTATAAGGAGTTTAATAAATTTCAAAATTAAATTCGCATGTAGAGAAATCAGCCCACGGTAATTAGTTCATCCCTCTGGGTCAATGGGGGGCAAGTCTCATCACTTATGTACCTTACTTTTCTCGCTATATAAGTTTAATCTAGTCTCCAGTACTTATTGTAGAATCCCGCTTTAATAAATCCTTTCCAAGATACTCCTGCTTCTCTTGGATCGTAGATTACGTAGTCTGGTAGCATCATTAAGTCTATTTTCTTTAAAGCACTTAGTGCCTCGGGTGTAGTGCCGCCTACTATGAGCACATATTTAGCTGAGTTCAGGGGATTGGGGTAGACTGTAATTAAGCCGAGGTCTCCTGAAAGTTCTTCATTTTTATAAACTATAGAGTCTTTTTTGAAGTGTATTGGAATATACTCGTTTATCTTAGATATGATTTCATTTGATTCGTGGTTACCTAGTAGAATCAAGTTATATTTGCAGACTTTATCTAAGTCTACTTCCTTGTCACGTATTACTTTAGCTCTACCATTAGCGTAAGCAAACCACCATTTCTGTATGCAAAGAGCTGCTTCTCTATTTACTTCTTCTTGACTTAAAGTTCCGTAGACTAGAACAAAGGGTTTGTTAAAAACGTCGGCTATTGGTCCTGATAGCCCAGGCTTTTTAGCTAGTTTTCTTTCCTCTACTTCTGTCAAGTATTTAAAGTTGTTTTCATTTATGTTTTCTATCCAGTATCCTTTGCTAGTTTTGACTAATGCTTTGCTACCAGCTATTTTTATTGTAATCTGGCTAGGTGCTTTCGGCAATACTATCTTCTCGCTGTTTACTTGTAGTATTATTTTTCTTTTATGTGAGAGTAATTCATTTTCATAGAGGTCTTCTAAGTGAATAATTAGTTTTGCTATGTTTACTGTTTTAATTAATATTTTATTTTGTTCAGGATCTACTTCAGCGTATAGTTTCGCTAGTTCTCTTTCTTTTTGTAGTTCTTTTATTTCGATCCAGTAGGCTTTATTGAATCTAATGGTATCTGTTACATAGACTATTTTGCTCGGTGTTTTTATGAGCATATGTGCTTGAAAGAATTTTTCAAGTGTAGGTCTATCTATACACTCTAGTCCCCAGTAGGGTCCTCTTTCGCTCCAAGTGTGTCCTTTACCTGGTATTTCTTCGTATACTACTTGGTAGCCTAGCTTTCTTAAGAGGCTGTACATTTTGCGTGAAGCTTCTACGGGGACTATTTTGTCTTCAGAGCCGTGTGAAATAAATACTGGGAGATTTAACGCGTTTTCAATAAAGTTTACCGGATTGTATGATTCGTATAGCTTTCTGAAGGCTCCCGGTATCTTGTCTATGTACCTGATTTCGCCGCTACTCGATAAGGGTGCTATAGCAGCAAATAGGTGGGGGTAGCGTAGTCCTATAAGCCATGTTCCGTAACCTCCCATACTGTGTCCAGTTAAGTACACTTGCTTGCTGCTCACCGAGTACTTTTTCTTAACTTCTCTCAGTACTTCAAATACGTCGACTGAGCCTATTTCCCTGTAAGGTATTTCTCCTCTAGCTGATGGAGCGACTATGATACACCATTCTCTTTCAGCGTAGGCTGAAACATACCAGCTACCTTTAAAGCCATGGAGACCTATTATCAGGGGATATTTTCTTTCACTAGAATATGACTCTGGCAAGTATACTCCATATGGCTGGACCGACTTATCTACTTCAGAGAGATAAGTATCTAAGAACCACTCGTTTTTACCGCGGAACCTTAGTTTAAGCTCAAGAATGCTTTCTTCTCCTTGAGCTTCTACTGAAAGCTTAAGTAATCTATTTTGGTCGCTGGCTGTGATTTTTCTTCGAGAAACAAGCTTAAATGGAATAACTGTAATTTCGCCCGGCCCTGCTGTATCGCTTCCCTCGCTTTCATAGAATAAGTCGTCTTCAATTACTCTAACTTTAACATACAGTTCGCTATCACTTAAATTGAGTACTGGTACAGAGGCCCAAGAGTCTACTTCACGGCCTTCAGGAAGATCGGGAAGTACTGCTCTGTACTTATTGACATAGATTTTTCCGCGTGGAACAACATACTTAAGTGAAAATCCCCATCGGCCTGCCAGCCTAAAGACTTTAACCAGTACTCGGTTAACGCCTTTAGTTAATTTAACAGGGAAGAAGTCTTGTCCCACATTATGTTTTCTAGCGACTTTAACTACGTGAACTAACTTGCCGTTTACCCATACTTTAGCGTAGTCTTCGCTTCCGAAGAGAAATACTGCTGTGCAGTCTCTGTCTACATGAAGCTCTGTATAAGCATAAGCTACTCCGTTCTTAAGCTGCCAGTAGTCTACAAAAGTTTCGCCGTAAGCTTTAATGAAGTCTACGTAGCCGTTTTCATCGGCACTCCACTCTCTCCAAACAGCTTCTCCAAGCGGACTAGAGTGCTTTAGGCCCGGGTAAGGCTTAATAGATTCTTCTCCGCCGTGCTCGTGCAGATAGTCTACTTCAAAAGACTCTAATCCATCTCTAAGCAAAGTAGACCTAGGAAAAGGACCGCATATAAGCCATTTCCTTAAAGACAACTCGTCTTTCACCCTCCCTCAAAAAACCTCGATATAACCCTATATAACACTTATGGAACGAGCTTAATGTAAGTAAAGCTTACACATGTAATTAGTAATCATTAAACTACATGCAGGGATGCTAAATAGCTACTACGATGCTTAAAATAGTAGACTTAAGAAGAGATTATCAAATATGGTGAAAAATTATTGATACAATTTTCGGAGAGTTTACGCCGGTCTAACGTGACCCCATTTTTCTAGTGATCTTTTGAGCTCTTTGTGTGTTTCAGCGTATTCTTCTAGGCTGAGTCCCTTGAGGTACGCTTCAATAGCTTGTCTGACTGCTGCGGCTCCTGCTCTAGGTCCATCGGGGTGACCTAGTACTCCTCCTCCGACCTGTATTACTATGTCTGTTCCTAGAGCCTTTATTACGTCGGGAATTATTCCTGGGTGAAGTCCTCCTGAGGAGACTGGGAAAGCTGGCTTAATGTGGTACCACTTCTGTTCTAAGTGGAAAATATCGTCTTCGTCTGGTATAAAGTGTTCTTCGCGCAGTATGCGTGCGTGGTTAATTACGTCCTTTTTCTTCGCCTCTAATTTGCCTACGCCTGGTGTTCCTACATGTAGCTGGTCTACTCCAATGAGTCTGTATAGCTTGCATAGAACATACATTGCTACTCCGTGGTACGGATTGCGTGTAAAAGCAGCGTGGAAGGCTCTGTGTGCGTGTATGCCTAAGCCGTATTCTTCTGCTAGGTCGCGGATATAAGTTAAGGAGCTCCACCCTGCTATAACTACGTCTACCATTACGAAGGGGTTTCCGTAGTCTGCTACGAGCTTAAGCCTTTTCTCCATTTCTCTGACATCTGATGTGATATTAGCTAGCCATACTTTTTTCTCACCAGTTTCCTTTTCGGCTTCATCGATTGCTTTCATTATTGCATTGGCTCTTTTCTCGAACTTACAGAAGGTCTGGCTAACTAAGTTCTCGTCGTCTTTAGCGAAATCCATTCCGCCTACAAGATATTCGTAAACTACTTTCTTCAGCTCATCAGGAGAGTATCCTACTTTAGGTTTAGGTACTGTTCCTACTATAGGTCTATCGTAAACCTTGTAGATTTCTCTAACTCCTTTAATTCCTTTAACAGGACCTTTAAATCCTTTAATAAACTTTTCAGGAAAATAAATATCTTCTATTCGCAGCCCTTTAAGGGCCTTCATTCCGAAAATATTTCCGGCGACCGCAGCTGTAAATCCAGGCATATTTCCTTCTTCAAAAAGTTCTATTGGGTAAGCTACTTTAACTAAATACGAGCCGTCACCTAAGTCCTTGAACTCATAGGCTTTAGCCATAATTTTCCATATCCTATCCGGGAGAACAGAGAGAGTAGTCCACGTACCTACACTACTCTCTGAAGCAACTCTACCTGCAGCCTCCTCTACCGTGAATTTTTCTGCTGGAGTTATTCTGAAAACAGCTATGACATCGTTCTCAAGATCAGGCTTATAGTCCTTTTTAACAAAAGTATTGTACCACTCAAATTTGCTCCCCAAATTAACACCGCTTAGATATTACACTAGACAGTATATTAGTCTATTGAACTTTCCTGTTTTAAAACTGTAACATGGTCTACAGTCTCTGCTTAGTTCAAAGTATTGAAGCAGATTGAATTCTAGTATAATGTATTGAAGACCTTTTCTATTATTTGATAAGTTTTCTCGTATTTTTCGTACAGCTCTAGATACTTCTCGTGTAGCTCTAAGCTAGGTTCATAAACTTCCCTAATTCTTACTGCTTCTTCTATAGCTTTCTCTATACTAGAGTAGGCTCCACATGCTAGTCCTGCGAGAATAGCTGACCCTAGGGCTGCTGCATCAGTTACTTCGGGTACTTTTATTTTAAGTCCTGTTATGTTCGCCTTGATCCTATTCCATAGGCGTATTCTAGTTTCGCCTCCAACCATAAAGACTTCACTTACCTCGACTCCTAGTTCTTTTAGAGCTTTTAGTACTCCTAAGTACTGGTAAGCTACTCCTTCTAGCACCGCCCTAAATAAATGAGCCCTAGTATGGCTACGCAGTATTCCGAGAAAAATTCCTCTCGCCTTAGGGTTTGGTTTAGGCAGGCGGGCGCCCCATAGGTAGGGATAGAACATTAGTCCGTCGCAGCCAGGGCTTACCTTAGAGGCTTCTTCCTCAAGTAAAGCATAGAAGTCTCCTGAAGCCTCTTGGCTCAGCAGCTCCATGAACCACTGGAGAGAAGCTCCAGTAGAATTCACTACCCCCTCATACTCATAGGTATTTGGGACTACGTGGTAGCAGCAGTCAAACCTATAGCTTTTATCGGGCCTAGGACTAAACAAAGGTACCTCAAACGCTGTCCCTGTGCCAGTACCTATGCACACAGACCCCTCTTTAAATACGCCTGCTCCAAGCGCCTCACATGGTCTATCTCCTCCTCCGGCGGCTACCGGAGTTCCGGGCTTTAGGCCAGTTTCCTCGGAAGCTTTTCCTGAGACTTCTCCTACAGCTTCCCATGAGCCCTTTATTTCAGGCAAAATATCCACTGGTATTCCTATGGCTTCACATATTTCTTCGGACCATTTTCCTTTCTTTAAGTCAAGTAGCATTGTTCTAGAAGCCATACTGTAGTCTGTAGCTTTTACTCCAGTTAGCTTGAATATTATGTAGTCTTTTGGAAATAAAATTACGTGAATTTTATTAAATACTTCGGGAAGATTTTCTTTAATCCAGAGTATTTTTGAGGCAGAGAAAATGTAGTCGCTTGGAAGCCCTGTTATTTCAAGTATTCTTTCTCTTAAAAGAATTTTCTCTATTTTCTGTTGCTGAGGAACAGTTCTGTTGTCAAGCCATATTATACTCCTGTAAAGTACTCTGCCTTCTCTATCTAGAGGAACGACTGCTTCTCTCTGGGAGTCTATAGATACACCTATAATGTCTTCGCCTTTGACTCCTGTTTCCTTTAATAGAGTTCTAATAGCTTGAGATGCTGCTTTCCACCATTCTTCAGGGTCTTGTTCAGCCCAGTCTGCCCGCGGATAGTAGATCTTGTGTTGGACTGAAGCTTTGCCTACTATTTTTCCATTGAGAGTGAATAGAACAGCTTTGCAGGCAGAAGTACCTGAATCTATTCCAAGCAAATAAGGGGGTTTATACACTCTTATTTAATTTGTCTAAAAAATAAATACTTTAGCCTATAGTTCAGCTACGCCTTTTCGCGGACTATTCTTCAATAGAGTATTTTTATGACTCGTGTACAGCCAGTAAATAGTGCTGAGGAGAAAGTCTGAAGCTTAAGTGCTTAATTTCTTTACTGGAATAGTTTAGTGAACTAACTTAGTGTTTTATAGATTGTTTCTTGATATGTAGATAGTATGTCTGTCTCAGTCAAGGAGTTAGTTTCTAAGATGACTTTAGAAGAGAAATCTATGCTTGTTGTAGGTGCAGGTAAGTCTCGCCGTGTACCTGGAGCTGCTGGTGAAACACGCAGTATTGAGCGGCTAGGTATTCCCTCCATAGTTACAGCTGATGGCCCGCAGGGAGTTAGAATAGAGGGTGATGGTAAACCATATTCTGCGACAGCTTTTCCTTCAGCTATAGTGCTCGCATCTACTTGGAACCCCGAGGTAGTGGAGAAAGTGGGCAGGGCTATGGGTGAGGAAGCTAGAGAGTATGGTGTAGATATTCTCTTGGCTCCTGGCATGAATATTCACAGGAATCTTCTCTGTGGAAGAATCTTCGAGTATTACTCGGAAGATCCTCTTTTGACGGGTGAAATGGCTGCTGCTTTCGTTAAAGGAGTTCAGTCTCAGGGAGTGGGAGCCTGCTTGAAGCACTTTGCGGCGAATAACCAGGAAACTAATAGGCGGTTAGTAGACACTATTGTTTCGGAGAGAGCTCTTAGAGAAATATATTTGCGGGGCTTTGAGATAGCTGTTAAGAAGGCTAAGCCTTGGGCAGTAATGAGCGCTTACAATAAGCTTAATGGAAAGTACTGCTCGGAGAATGAGTGGCTTTTAACGAAAGTGCTGAGAGAAGACTGGGGTTTTGATGGATTAGTTATGACTGACTGGGGTGCTGGAGAAAATCCTGTAGAACAAATGAAGGCTGGAAACGATTTACTGATGCCGGGTAATGATGATCAGGTTAAAGCGATTATTGAAGCTGTTAAGAAAGGTGAGCTGAGTGAAGAAATCTTAGATAGAAACGTAAAGAACATACTGAAGGTAATTGTTAAAACTCCTGCTTTTAAAGGCTACAAGTACTCTAATAAACCGGACTTAGAAGCTCACGCTAAAGTAGTCTACGAGGCGGCAGCCGAGGGAACAGTGCTCCTCAAAAACGAGAACAATACTCTTCCTTTAAGCAAGGAGACTAAAATAGCTGTATTCGGGACAGGGCAAATAGAAACTCTTAGAGGAGGACTTGGAAGCGGCTGGACTCACCCTAAATACACTGTAAGTATACTTGAGGGCTTCAAGGAAAGATGTCTGAAAATAGACAGCGAGCTCGCCGAAAAATACGAGAAGTATGTCGAGGAAATGAGAAGCAGAGAAGAATATAAACCTAAGAGGCCTGACATACCTTTGCCTCCTCTGCCTCAAGACTTTTTAAGTGAAGAAGAAGTAGAGAAGTATGCTGAGAGAAACGATGTAGCGGTAGTCGTTATATCGAGGCTGTCTGGCGAGGGATGGGACTTAAAGCCTGTAAAAGGAGGCTTCTACTTAAGCGAAGACGAAAAAAGCTTACTAGAGAAAGTCTCTAAGGCTTTCCACAAGTACAGGAAAAAGGTTGTAGTAATTCTCAATATAGGTTTGCCTATAGAAGTGGCTAGTTGGAGAGACTTAGTTGACGCTATTCTACTGATATGGCAGCCTGGACAAGAAGTAGGGCGAGTAACAGTCGACGCGCTAGTAGGAGTAATTAATCCTTCAGGCAAGCTTCCTGTAACATTTCCTAAAGACTACAAAGATGTTCCTTCGTGGAGTTTTCCAGGAGAACCTCCCGATAACCCAGTGAAAGTAGTTTACTATGAAGATATTTACGTGGGATACAGGTACTACGATACCTTCGGTGTAGAGCCAGCCTATCCATTTGGCTATGGACTCAGTTACACGGAGTTCGAGTACAGCGACCTCGAAGTAGAAGTCTCCGAGGACTCCATTAAAGTGAAATTCAAAGTAAAGAATGTAGGCAAATATTCTGGAAAAGAAGTAGCCCAGATCTACGTGAGTCCATCTAGAGGAGAAATACCTAAACCTCTACAAGAACTTAAAGGATTCCGCAAAACAAAGCTGCTTCAGCCAGGAGAAGCAGAAGAAATAGAAGTAGAAATACCTTTGAGGCTTCTAGCAAGCTATAGCTGTGGAAAATGGATAGTAGAGGCGGGAAAATACGAAATAAGAATAGGAGCATCGTCAAGAGACATAAAGCTCAAGACTGAAATTACTTTAAAGAAATCTCTGTTCTACGAACCTTAATTAACTTAAATTAAGCATTTTATTTACATTAATTTGAACACTGTTAAAATAATTTTTCTCTTTTCTGCATATTTCAGTTTTCTTTGAGGAATCGTATGCGTATAATATCTAGAACATCTAATTCAATATCCTTAGGACTTCTCCACTAAAGGTTAAGAAAGTAAATGTCCATCATCTGGTAGTACTGGTATCAAAGAATATATAAGAATACCAAAATATTACTAATTTAATCTCCTTGTTAGCTTTTCGCACGAGACTTTTAAGATACCTAAAATAATGCATACGAATATGTGCAAGTTATTATCGTAGTGTTGGTCTTAAGGGTCTGTTCTCTACTTTGTTTTTCTTAAACTATAACACTTACTAATTATTCAACTGTACTATTATCATAGTATAAATAGAAAAGTATATAAGGTATAGGGAGAAAACGATATAAGGGGGCAATATGAATGATTTTAAAATGATTTCAGTGCTAATCATGGTAGAAATCTTGTTCTTCTCCTTACCCTTCCTCCTCGCAATTTATGAAGAAATAGTAGGAGAAGTAGGAGAAACTCTTGAGGGAACAGTAGGATTGATTTCTGTGCTAGGTCTCATATTTGCACCCGTATTAGTAACTAGCTTTTTCTCACAAAAAGAGGAGGAGCTTGAAAGAATTAGGGAGAGAATAAGCGGAAGAAGTGTTCATAGAAAGAAACCGTACGAGGAAAAGACTACTATTTTACCTGTGAGGCGACAAGAAGAAGACCAATATATTGATTATTACATTGATTATTGCTATGAAGAATAATTCTATAATTAAAGAGAGTTTTACAAGTGCTTGTTTTTCTTTAATATAAGGAGACTTAAATACTTAGTTTTAGCCTAAAAATACTAGCGAAAAGGTTATTGAGTAGAGTTTCAGAGACTCTTATTTCTTAAGTGCCTTAAGTATCTGGATTCCTGAGAAAATAGATGCTAGGGAATTCAATGCAATAAAAATTAAGTCTGCTTCGAGAACAGCGTATACTGTAAGTAGAACTGAGCCTGTGAAGTAAAGTAGAGAGAGTCTCAGTGGAACTTCTTTGCCTACACTTATGATCCAGCCAGCAACAATGAACACTAAACCTAAGACACCGAGCACTGCAACTAGCACAAAGCATACTTTTATGCAGATTATATAAACTTTCTTTAACGCAGATATTTGAAAAAAGGATTTAGTACACTATATTTTCTTTAAACAATATAATGAAATAATATTGAGAAAGCTTAAACAGACTTATTGCTTAAACAATCTTCTTGCGCACAATATTCACTCTAGTAGAATCAGGTACATCTATTTTCTTAATTACAAGCTTTCCTCCAATACTTTTCTCACAAACTTTAATAATGACCTCAATAAGTGGACAAGCTACAGGCTCAAATTTCTCCATTTTAGTTAACTCCAAAAACTCAGCAATCTTCATATTTTTAAGCTCTACTACAACAGTATCTCCTTTCTCGCAAATACACATATCTCCAGCAACCTTCAATTTCTCCACAAAAAGGCTCTTCACTTCATCTACTGAAGACTCTTTACTTAAAACACCTCTACGAACAAGATAGCCAATAAGCTCATCTGAAGCGGCCCTAGACAAAACTATACCCCCTTTATCCAAAACTTTATACGCTACCTTATTAACAGCATACATATAAGCAACAATAAACAGTCTACTCGGCCCTTCAGACACACCTACTCCTCCTACAACCATTATATAATACTTATGAAACTTTTCTCAAAACAGAACACACTGCATTTTACCTAAGGACTCAGTACATTTCTGAGCTCTCTCCAGTTATAAAGATCTATTAAATCTCTATAATTTTTATGTGTACTCCAAACATTTCTCAAAAGATTATCCTCTGTTAAAAGAGCATCTGCGTAAACTAAAGCTGTCGAAAAAATTATTCTATCAAAATAGTCCTTTATCCCTAAATCTAACAGCCTATTTTCTTCATCGGCTATTTACTCGTTTACTAGTGGAGTCAACTTTATGAAAGTAGTATAGCGTAAAAATTCAAGCAAATACCTATACTCTTTTCTTAATTTACTACGAAGAACAGGATTTCCTTTAGATTTACTTATGATAATCCATTTGAGTTCAATAAGGGAAACTGGAGACACTAGAAAATAGATGTTTTCGCACTAAACAAGATTTTAGAGTCTTCCTTAGTAAATTTATCTGTTTCAATACCTGATAAAGGCATCAGATAAGTTGTATCAAGCAGAAGCCTCATAGGCCAAACTCTTCCTGAATTTTCTCAGATATTTTTCAGCTTCCTCAAAAGATATTTTAAGCACAGGTTTTCTCTCGAGCAATTCTTCAAGAGTCACAAGTTTCCTAGCAATTACTTCTTTATCAGTCACAATAGCAATAACTTCTCCTGGAGCAGATATTCCAGCCAGTTTTCTCAGCTCTTTAGTAGTATAGATTTCACCAAGTTTACTCACTTTAAGTCTGAAAATTTTCATTTTTTCGGACATCTGATAAAATCCTCTTTTTCCGACTAATTAACTATTCTAACAAATTCCTAGGGAAAAGAATTCTACAAGTTGAATACGCGTAGGCAATTAAGTGCTATCAGCGAAGGTCGAGGACATCACCTATCAGCCTTGCCGGAGTCATCACTAATCTAGGAAATATTCAAGGACTATATAACTTTATAATAAAAAGGAGGTGAAGAGGGGCGCCCCCGGCTCAAGCGGGCCCCGCTTTCATTCAATCCCCTTACGGGACTGTCGGCGGGAGCCCTCAAGAAAACTAGAATAGAGGGAAAATTTATATCTTATTTCAAGAAAGAGTTAACTGTATTAAATGATGAAGGGCTCTTGTACAGAAACGATGAAGAACACTTGATGAACTGACATTTTTGTTAGTTGGCCTGTAAATGAGCTGATTAAGTTATACAGAGAAGGTGTATCTGGTAGCTGAGTATGCCAAGATTTAGAATCGAGTGAATGACTGTATGTCGTTACTTTAACGAGCCAGTGTGTTGAAGAAGAGTAAAGGGAGTTAACTGCCTTAAGTTTCAGTAAGTTTATGGAATATGAGAGGATACAGGAATTATAGGTTCTTCAAAAATGTCTCCGAAGATAGACGTCAGGTCAAGTTCTCTGTCTAGAATCGGATTTTTCCATGTTGTAATGAAGGCCCATACGCCGTCGCCGTCTTTATCTAGGATCGTGTACCTTAATTCAAGTACAACAAGAGGATAAACACGACTGATTTTACGAATACTTCTTGCTAATGCATACCCATTATCAAATAGCTCGTTTATGAAACCTTTACTTACTCCCCATACAGGTATGTATAGATCTATAAATTCCATTAAAATTGATTGAAAGATTACTGTATCGAGATAAAGTGAATCTATAATCTTAAAATCTATGTAATTTTCTTCTCTTTCCTTATCAATAAATAGTATAACTAAATCGCTGTAAGGCTGTACTATTGGCCCTTCTTTTTTCTTGTATACTGTTCCAGCTACTGTATAGCCGAGTACGCCGTCTCTATGGATTGGAATTAAAACAGGAGATATTTCAAATTCATCTTTGTACATAAAAGCAATAAAGTAGTCTCCATTTACTCCAAGTTGATCTAAAGATATGTAAAGCTTTTTATACTCTGATATTTTACGACTTTTTACTCTAATATTTGAAGTTACGTCGATAAACATTTTTCTCCTTGTTTTAGGGTGTATGCCTACATAGTCGAATTTAAAGTATTTGTCATTTAGGGAGGTTGAAGGCTTTAGGTTTAATTCTTTTCTATACAAGTGATAGAACAGGAGTTCGTTCTTTAAACCATTAATAAACCGTTTATCAATTCTATTGCTGTATGAATCAAGAATACCGGATACTTCTGAGTAAGCTAATTCATCATTGCTGGTTTCTTTTAATACTTTACCATATTCTTCATGTAATAATTGTCTAAGTTTTTGGTAGTTCCATAGATAGTTGCGAATAAATGATTCCCGGGCTACAATTTGGTTTAACAACTATTAAATTATTTCCGTACAGAAGTGTTGAAAGATACATAAGATACATTTGCTGCGGTCTTAGAGAAAGTCTTTCAGAAGATTTTTTAGTGTGTAAAGTATATGTATTGCTTTAATCTAATTTATACTGGGTGGTTTTAAGTGAGTAGTCAGAGAGTAGTTAAGAGGGCTTCTGATTTTGTTGAGCGGACAGCTACTTCAGCTGTAGTGTCTTTTCCGGAGGATGGGTCAGTGTTTGTTATAGATTTTCTGAAGCCTAATATTGATATTGTAGTAGATGAGCGGGGGAAGATTGTTAATGTTCGAGGAGAACTCGAGATAACTGCGAGAATAGTTCTTCCTCCTATGGTATGTAAAAGGCTACTTAATGCGTTAAAGAATTCTATCGAAAAATATGAATCTGCGTTTGGAGAAATACATGTTAAGAGACCTGGAGGAGAGAAGAGTCGTAGTTAAGTCTGCTTAGTGGTGAATATGAGCAGGGTTAAAGCAGAAAATATTCCTCGTGTATATTCTTTCGAATCAGAGGCTCTCTCAGCATTATATACGAGTGTAGCTACGGGGGAAAAGGTAGAGTGTAGTGTAGAGGCTTTTGTGTTGAAAGGGATAGTCTCATTTCTTGTACGTGACCAGCTAGTAAGTAGAAGCAGACACTGGTTTATTTTCGGTGAGCCTTCAGCTAAGATTCCGAGGCTTGTTTCTGAAGTAAGAGAAGTTTCAGAATCCTTCAAGTCAGTAACTACAGAGGCTATTGAAGTCGCGGCTTTAATGGAGAGTATTGAGCGTGAGTGGCCTGAAGTGGCTAGAATTGTGTATAAGCTTAAATCAGGTAAGGTTCTCGACGAACGTGATGAAATGTGGGTAAAGGAACTCGCTGAAGCGACTGGGTGGAGTAGAGAAGATGTTATTGAAGACTTAGCTGAAATCGACTCTGATCCCTCTGAGAGAGCAGAGAAATACAGAAAGCTTTATAGGAAATATTTTCGTGAAGCAGTAGAGTTTAAAGAGAAGGGTGACGACCGACAGGCTTCTGAGAAACTCTGGGGAGCTATAGTGGCGTTAATCAAGTTCTATGCGGCTAAAAAGAATGTTCCTATTGTACACTGGAGTCGCGGTAAGCTAGAACACTTTATTACAAATAGTATTAAGCCTCAGCACCGAAAACTTTTCAGAGACCTACTCGATAAAGGGCAGACTCTTCACGAACACTTCTATGAAGGACACCTCGATAAAACCACATTTGAAGAAAGATGGAACGAGCTAATAGAACTACTTAAAAAATCCATAGATATCGTGAAACTATAGATAGTTCTATTTAAAGACACTAATAGAGGTATTTTAGCTCAGAGAATATAATATTGCTAAAACGAGATACTGTATTTTAACGAAAATTACCTTGAACTCTACTGGGAAAATAAATGTAATAAGTAGGTTTTAGTTACCATAATACCTGTATCTAAATTAGTACTCTTTAATCTCTTTAAGAAGAAGATAAGTATTTATTAACATTGTTAATATTTATACTGGTGGATAGTGCCGAATATTTAAGGTAATTTACTTAATTATACAGCTACTTATTTTAATTTGAATAAAATATTATTGCTTTCTTTTGCTATTAAAATTAACAAGCAAAAATTTAAAATAAATTCATTACCTCTACTAACATGAAAATGAGAAGAGAAACAGTACTTAAAATATATAGCAAGAAGGGATTAATATGGTTAATATAGTTTTTAGAGATGCTTTTAGGGCTTTAAGATTTATTTGGCGCAAAGCTTTGCTAATAGTATTGCTATGGCTTTTATTAATGATAATAAACTACTATTATGTGCATATAAAAGCTGATTTTATAGATGTTTTATCTGATATAGGTTTGAGGGGCTATTTAGATACTATAGAAATAGTTAATATGATAGTGCTGCTTTTTATTTTAAGTATTGTATGCGATGTAATTAATTTTGTAAGTGAATATCTTTTGCAGTCAATAGGTCCTCAAGTTTACCGAATTCTTGCCTCGATGTTCGCTGAGAAACTAATTAGAATAAGACCGTATAGGTTGCTGAGTTCGGGAGATGTTATAGCAAGATTTGTGTCGGATTTAGAGCCTCTTTCTGAAATTCTTGGGGGACTCGTTATTGCTATAATTATTCAAGTACTTAGAGCAGCTATAGGCACTTATATTCTATATTCATTAAGTCCTCACCTTACTTTAATTACTTTAATAACGCTGCCTATATATCTTGTAGTATTTAAGTTAGGGTCTAAGAAAGTTTCAAGTGCTTCTGAGAAAGAAAGAGTAGCTATGTCTAATTTAGTAGAATCAGTTAAAATGATTACTGATGGAATAAGTTTCATTAAAAGAACTTCTTCTGAAAAATACTTCAAGAAAATATTTGCGGAGAGTCTTTGCTCAAGAATAAATAGATTTTTAAAGCTTATTTTTATTAAAGAACTACTGCATAGGTCTTTTTATTCTTTAGAAAAGTATCTTTCACTAATGCTTTTGACTATAGGAGGTTATTTTGTCTACTTAGGATATACTACTATAGGAAGTGTTATTGCATTTATAGGTGCTGTATATAATGTATACGAGCCAACGTACAATTTATCTCAACTCTTAACAAGTGTCTCTCTCTACGAACCCTACCTTACTAGATTTTATGAGGTACTAAGTATTGAGGAAGAAGAAGATATTGGAAGAGAATTAAGTAAAATAAAGTCTATAGAGTTAAAGAATGTTTACTTTAGAGTTCTAAAGGGAGTTAGTCTTGAAATAAAAGAGGGAGAGAGTATAGGGATAATTGGTCCTACGGCCTCGGTAAAACAACGCTGCTTCTTCTACTTTTAAGACTATATGAGCCAGAGAAAGGAAAAGTTCTTATTAATGGAGTCGATTACAAGGAGTATAAAGTTTCGTCTCTTAGACGCAGAATATATTACTTGCCTCCAGAAGATTTCTTTTTCAAAGGACCACTTATAGATAATTTAACTTTAGGCAAGCATATAGATCACAGAAAGATACGTAGAGTTCTGGAAATATCTAAAGCTGACTTCGTTCACGATATTAGTGGAGAGCTTGATCCAGAGAAATTGTCTACTGGTGAAAAACAGAGACTAGCTCTCGCTAGAGCACTTCTTTTTGAGCCAGATGTCCTTATTTTGGATGAAGCATTAGATGCAGTAGATTCAATAACAGAAGAAGCCATATTAAAAGAACTAAAAAATATTTTTAGAGAAAAAATACTTATAATAGTTTCACATAGATCTTCTGCCCTCAAACACGTAGATAAAATATATGTAATCGAAGACGGTAAAATAATAGACAAGGGATCACATAAAGATCTTTTAAAGAAATGCAAACTATATAAAAATATTTTACTAAAGCAGAATGTCAATTAGTTCTATTTCCTAAATAATTTTAAAATTAATAAAGATTATTCATAAATAATGTACTTAGCATAGAATATTAATTCAATTAAATGTTTGAACCATGTTATTTAATTAATGGTTGTTACATTATTTTGTATTTGTTCGTCTATCCTACGGTAGATTAGTCGCTTTTTAGCAAAAATAGAGTAAAATCAAGTCTATCTATGGCTTAGTTTGAAAAATGTAAATATTTTACATAAATTTTTGCGAGATATTTATGTCTATGAAATATAGCATGGTTCGGAGATTGTAATTGTATTCGAGTAAAACTCTTCGATGGAATACACTTAAATTACATTTTAGGAGCCTATATGACAAAAAACTAAAACTCACTAAAACATAGGATTTTTATATATCTAACGTTCAATTACACACGAATCTTTCGGGTAGGGGGAGAGGAGAGGACTTCTCCTGTTCTTCCCGCAATTTTTTCTTTAGTTAATTTTACTCTAACTGAAAGAACCGTAGGACTAAGTATTGGTTGCCTAAAGTTAGTTAAGTCTCTGAGTCTTTATTTTCCGGTAGCGAGAAAGATTTCGTAAAAGTAAAGCCTAATAAGTTTTCTCTGCAGTAAAGTTACATGAACTCTAAAGCTAGGCTTGTTGAAGCTATTTTATGTGAATCACCTGATCGAGTACCCGTAGCGCTGAGGCCTGGTAGGTTTATTGAGTGGCTTTATGGGAGAGGTGATTGGAGGGGGCAGCTTAAAGCTACTGAAGACTTCAACTGCGATGGCTTTATTTATGTTGAAATATGGCCTCCTGATCCTCTGCTGTGGTCTGATGCTCCCTTTCCTAAGCAAGTTAGAGTTAAGAGGAAAATTGTTACTGAAAACGGTAAACGTTATCTTGTGAGAGAAGTTGAGACTCCTAAAGGCTCGTTGAGAGAAGTTAGGAGAATAGTAGATGAATATCTTTTGGTTAAATTAAGGTCTATGGATATTGTTTCTGATAAATGGTATTCTGAAGAATACCCCCTTATAAAAGAGTATTTTGTTAAAGATTATAGTGATTTAGATGCTTTAGAATACTTACTCAATCCTTTCACGGGATCTATGCTTAAAGAACTTAAGGACGCTGTAATGGCTACAGGATCTAAAGGAATAGTTCACGCTTCATTTCCTTCTCCCGTGAATGAAGCAGTACACGCCTATGGTCTAAAAAATCTGCTTGTAGCCTGCTATCGTGAACCAGGTTTCGTTAGAGAACTTCTTGAAATATTCCAGAGCTATCTCATCGATTTAATTCAGCTAGTGTTGAGTGAGACGGCTGTCGACGCAATTCATGTTTCTTGGTGCTATACTTCGCTTAGCTCGGGTTGGAGCCCGAGGCTTTGGGAAAAATATATTGAGCCTCTGGTTAAGGAGCAAGTAGAAGTAACTCATATATACGGAGGATTTTATCACTACTATGATGACGGAGAGTGTATGAGGCTTCTGCCTCTTCTCAAAGACTCTGAAATAGATATTCTTTCTACTCTGCCTCCACCTCCGCTTGGAGACGCGGATATAGCTGAAGCAAAGAAAATAGTTGGCGACAAAATATGTCTTGTAGGAAATCTTGACATACAGCTTCTCAGATACGGCAAGCCCGGTGAAGTACTCGAAGCTGCCCGCAGAATTGTTCACGAGACTGCTCCATATCTTGGCTTTATACTGGGGCCTAGCGACGGATTACATGCACATACTCCTCTGGAAAACGTTAAGGCTTACGTAAAAGCGGCTGAGAAATATCCTATAGCGGATCATTAAGCTAAAATCTAAGTTCAGTTTTACTATAAGTAGGGATGATCGAGTAAGTCCCTCCTGAACTAGTGATGAGCGACCATCCGGTGACCGTTAAAATCAGCAGCTCGTGCCTGTCTTCATTATTCAGGTTAGAGGAGGCTCATCACTAATACTTCTTTATTCTTAATCAAAAATAAGGCTAACTCTCTCCACAGATAGTGCAGTCCTTTCTTCTATAAACTTCTGCTACAGTAAAGGTATTTGTATAGCCGTTAAAGAGAAGCATTTTATTTTTCAGTACTTCGCCGAAACCAGTTATTATCTTGAGTGCTTCCTGTACTTCAAGTGCTGCAATTAAGCCAACTGTCGTCGCTACTATAGGAGGTCTTTCTTCTTCTCTAATTCTTGGAGGCAAAATACATTGAAGGCAAGGAGTTTCACGCGGAATAACTACAAGAAGCTGTCCACTTAAACCCTTAACTCCAGCGTGAACAAAAGGCTTGTTCTCCTTTACGCAGACTTTATTGACAATAAGTCTTGTTTTCCAATTATCTAGTCCATCTACAATTACGTCGGCTTTCTTTACTACTTCTCGGGCATTCTCTTCATTTACCTCAGCTACTACAGGCTCCACTTCTACTTCAGGATAAAATTCTTTGATTTTTTCAGCAGCTTTCTCGACCTTAATTTCTCCTATGTCTCGAGTCCAGTAGAGAATCTGCCTATTTAAATTACTTAACTCTACTTTCTCTTTGTCGACTAAAGTAAGCCTGCCTACACCTGCTGCAGCTAAATAGAGCGCCGCAAATGAGCCTAATCCACCTACACCTATTACCGCTACCGTAGACTTCTTCAACTTAACTTGAGCCTCTTCCCCGAAGAGAGCTATTTGCCTAGAAAATCTCTCTTTTTCATTTGCAGACAACATACACTATGTTTCTACATTATCAACTAAATATAGTTTAAGAGCGATGCGGATACCTGCTAGCAGTACTTAAGGAGTACAATTAAGTACATAAGTACTACAAGTACTAAAGGTATATAAGTACGAGTGTATAATAATTGGCATATGAGTGAAGTAATAAAGGCGGAGATCAATAGGGCACTGGCGCTTAGATTTAGGAAAAAGGCTATGGAAATTTACGGTTATAGAAAGGGGGCTCTTAAGCTAGCGCTAGAAGATATTATTAGCAGATTTGTATATGAGGGAGAAGCAAACTGGGGAGAGCTTCAAGGTAAGCTCAAAATTAAAAAGACTTCTGTAGAGCTTCAGCACGAAGCTTGGAGAAAAGTTGATTAACTATGTTACTGGTAGACACTTGTATATTCCTCGAATTACTTTTAAATCAAAGTAGAGCTCAGGAGTGCAGAGAATTTCTTGATAAAATTGCTAGAGGAGAGTTAGAAGCTATAGTTACTACATTCACTATTCATGCAATTGAAGCTATTATTAAAGAAGCTGATACAATTTTAAGTTTTTTAAGAAACATATTGGCGTCAAAAGGATTATATGTGTATGTTACAACTATTTCAGATGAAATTGCAGCAGCTATATTAATGAGCAAAATAAAAAGAGATTTCGATGACACATTACATTATTATGTTGCAAAAAAGCTTGGAGTCGAGGCAATAGTAAGTTTTGATAAACATTTTGGTGGATTAGATATTCTCAGAAAAGAGCCCCAAGATTATCTTTAATTGAAAGCATTTAAGTGTTTTATTTAACCTGAGCTATACTCTATTTAAAGCTACAATCTGTCTTAATTTTACTGAATCAACTGAGACAATTTTTAATATTGTCTGCCTACAAATATGTCTGTAATGACTATTAGAGCAAATTTGTTGCTTGTAAGGTACGGTGAAATTACCTTAAAGTCTCCTGAAGTGCGAAGTCGAATGGAAGCAAAACTAGTTAGAAATATTAAACTTCAGCTAAATTTAAAGAAAATCTACGACTATACTATTAGGAGAGAGCCTGGAAGAATTTTTATTTATACTGATGAAGTAGATGCTTGCCGAGAAGTCTTACGTAAAGTTTTCGGCGTAGTATCTTTTAGTCCTGCCGTCGAAGTCGAGAAAGACTTGTCTGCCATAAGGGAAGCTGTACTTAAAGCAGCTGAAGTTATTTTAAGCGAAGGCATGAGCTTCAGTATTCGGGCACGGAGATCAGATAAAGCTTTCGAGTACAGCAGCAAACAGCTAGAAGAAATCCTTGGAGCCGACGTTCTAGAGCATATTAAAGGAGTTAAAGTAAACTTAGATAACCCAGATAAAACAATATACGTTGAAGTAAGAGGAGAATCAGCTTACATTTTCTACGAAGTAGTCCCGGGGCCCGGCGGTCTTCCCTATGGGGTAGAAGGAAAAGTAGTAGCACTTATTTCAGGGGGCGTCGACAGTACGGTTGCTGCGTGGATGGTAATGAAGAGAGGGTGTAGTTTAGTGCCAGTACACTTTGATATGAGTCCTTTCTACGGCGAAGACGCTAAAGAAAGAGCTATTTCCGTCCTCAAGTGGCTTAGAGACTGGGTTTCAGAGAGAAAGTGGAGAGCATATATTGTGCCTCTAGGAGAAGTCCACGAAAACATAGACATTACGCCTCGCTACCGCTGTCTTTTATGCAAACTGCTAATGCTTAAAGTAGGCGAGAAAATAGCTGAACTAGAAAAAGCTAAAGCAGTAGTTACTGGAGAAAGCTTAGGGCAAGTAGCCACCCAAACACTAGACAATCTCTACTTTCTAACGACCAAAGTAAATATACCCGTTTTTAGACCAGTCTTAACTTATGATAAAAACGAGATATTAGACTACGCTAGAAAAATAGGTGTAGCTGAAATATCTGACAGGAAAGTAGAATCATGTACATTAAGCCCTAAAAAGAAAGGTTATCGCGTAGTAACACATGCATCGGAGAAAACAGTCTACGTCATAGAAAAGGCTCTAAAGGAAAGTACTTACGGATCTCTTGAGAAGATTATTGAGTATCTTGTTTCAAAGACAAAAGTACTTAACCTTTAATATTTTTTGACAAGTTCTCGTCAAGTGAATGAAGTAGCTTAGCTATACGCTTAGGACTATTATCAACTATTATTCCACTTTTTCACACTCTGTCATAAGTTTCTCTGAAGGTTTTTCAGCATAAATGAATAGTATGAGTGCATTAGGTTTTTCTCCTCTAATTTTTTCAAAAATTCTGGCTCCTTCAAGTAATTGCTCTATGTCAGTGAACTCCCCTGTTTTAGCTATTTCTACTAATGCAATTAACTTTTTTCCATAAATTACAGCATCGACTCTATATGGATCTTGAGGCAGACTTTCTACGCGCAAGTTATACTTACTACAAAATTCTCTTAGATTGTTAATTAAACTCACTTCAATAAGCTTTCCTTCAACTCTGGCTATATGCCCTCTTAGCCTTAAGTCTTCTTCCAAACGTAGCTTTCTTTCAAGCTCTAAACTCTTTCTCAGCTCAATTACAGCTTTCGAGAGTTCTCTCACTGTTTCTGTAAGCTCTATAGTTTCTATAATGAGACCGGATACTATTTCAGATACTTTCTCGTAGTCGCCTGTTCTCAAAGCATCTGCGATACTTCTTTGAAGATATTTTTCGAGATCTTTTCTTCTTTTTGACATATAGCCACCTTATATTCGAATATCTTGTTATAGTTTTATTAACTTATTTACTGACTACTGCTCCTATTTTAGAGACTCCACGTACATTTTGGACAACTATAATATTTACTCCGGGTTTCACTCCAACAAGTTTTCCGGGAGTTATTATCAAATACTGTGTTTCAGGATTCTTTTCAGCAAGTGATACTAGTAGCTTGAATATTTCTTCACGGTTACGCGGATCCATATGCACATCGAACTCGTCTATTGCTCTAAACGGAGATCTTATATGTTGCTGAAGAGCTAGGAGAAAACACATTATAGCTGTCGTTCTTTCACCGCCACTTTGGGTATAGGGATCTAGTACCGTCGGCGAAGAACCTCTAAAGCCTACAAGAATTTGTATACCGGCTTTCTCTATGTCGTCTATGTTCTCTATTCTCACGTCGCCTACTGCATCAACATGTGACAAGAACTCTACAAAAGTTTTCCTCACGTCCTCTATGAGCTCGAGCAGCTTATTTTTCCAAATACTATATCTATAGTTTAGTTCTTCGAGTGCTTTCCGCCTATTCTCGGCCACTTGTGCTGCTTTCTCCTTAAGTTTCTCGAATGCTTCTCTATACTGAGCGTATATCTGTTCAACATCTTCAGTAACATCCTTATAAGACTCTATCAGAGCCTCCACTCTATTCAGCTCCTTCTCTATTTCACGTATATCTCTCGAAGACTCTACTTTCTCGCCAGTACTCATGGCAACTTTGAGTGCTTTAGCTAGCTCAGCTCTGTGAACTTGAAGAAGATCTTTGAGCTCACTTATTTTCTCTTCAGCAAGCTTTATCTTAAACTCGGTTACTTTCTCTTCAGCATGTTTATCAGAAAAAACAAACCACTTTTCTCTAAGCTCCTGCAGGACAGCAGCTAAATCTACATTATTTCTGCTTAAAGAAAGTATTTTCTCCTCAATGTCGGAAATGCTTGTTAAAATCTCTTCTTTCTTGCAGCGAGTTTCACTTAGGTAGTACGATAAATCTTTTACTTCTTTTTCAAGACCTTGTATTTTTTCTTCAATACTCTTTACTTTTTCTTCACAGTCTCTTACAATAGCCCAAGCTTTTTCCCTAATTAAGTAGTTTTTTCTGTCGATTAAAGCTAGTTTCTCTAGGTAACGCTCATATCTCTTTTTCCACTTCTCTAACTCTTCTTCAGCTTTAGCCATAAGCTTTTTAACTTTTTCTTCTTCTCTCAAAGTATGTTCAAGTTTCTTCATAGCATTGAGTATAGCTTTGCGGTATCCTGTGAGCCCTGTAGCGTCTTCTATAAGACTTAGTTTTTCTTGTGGCGATAGAAAAGCAAACTCTTCTATCATGTTTTGATGCATTATAATAAACATGTTATTGGGATTAAGGCCTATTTTCTTGAGTAGACGCTCTACTTCATGTTTAGTAATTACTCTGCTGTTCAATTCATGCCAATACTTCCCGTCGCTTCTCAAGTATCTAGTTAAATAGAATTCATCGTATTTCCAGCGGGGCAGAGGTCTCTTACCTTTCCTAGGAGAATTGTCTATTACTACAGTAACTCTAGCAATATCTTCTCCTCTTCTAATTAAATTGCTGAGTCTTCTTCCTCGCTCAGTATAAGTTTGTCCCAGGGCTACAGCTATAGCTAAAAGAATGGAAGATTTTCCCGCGCCGTTGGGACCTGTAATAATGTTGAGGCCTGCTGATAAAGGTATTCTAGCGTACTTATATGACATAAAGTTCTCAATAATAACTTCTTTAATTAAAGGCCTTCTGTGCTCCCCCACAGCTTGTACCATTGACTTATAGTATCTCTAATAAATATAGGTAGTGATACTTATTTCGGAGATAATAGCCGGGGTATTGTTAAATTAACATATGTTTATAAAACTAGTTATTTTTCATTAAATATTTTAGAATCAAGTTTAAAGTCAGTAAGTTTATATTTTGCGGTACCCTGTTTTTTCGCACAATTCGTGTATTTGTTTTTAGTAAGAAGGTATATTTTGAGAACGCTTTCTGATGCTTTTTTGAGTGTTTCAGACTGAAAGCCGAAATATGATGCTAGTATTGAGGCATATATTTTCTTTCCTGTAATTTTTTCTGCTATTGCCGTACTTTTTTCTAATTGTTCTATTTTAGTAGGGGGGCATTGTTCTCCGAAGTAGGCTTCAAGTACTAGTACTCTGTTGTCGATGGTTTCTATTATAGCGTTTACTTCTCCTAAGGCACCTTCATATCTATAGACTTTGTTGTCTATACAGAAGAAGAAGAGAAAAAGCTGAGAGAAATTATAAGAAAGTATGCCGATATTTTAAAAGAAACTGCTAGAGTAGTTTTTGAGAAAGCATTAGATGAATTAGCACCATGGTTTGAGAATACTTTAGTAGCAAAACATGGATTTACGTTAGAAAGTGGTGAAGTAAAGCATTTAGTATGGGTTACTCTGAACGGCTTAATAGAACTATACTTATCAGAGAGAGGAGTACTAGTAGATCCATTAAAGGACTCCTAAGAGACATTTCTTGTACATGAAAATTAAGTCGAATTAAATATTTAATTGTTATTTTTTCAAAAATATGCTTATTTAAAACATATCTTACTTTAGCGCTTTCCGACCTAAAGTAAGTCAAATATATGTGTACGCTTATTTTCCATATATGCCTTTAGTCTGTAAGATATTCGAGCTTATTGAGTTTCTTGAGCTAGAGTTTATTGCCATGAAGCTCAAGGACTTCAAGCAAGTTTATACCGAGGAAATAGAGGGCAGAGAAATAGAGCTAGGTTCTCTTGTAAAAGACTTATCTCTTCAAGAGAATATTTTGAGCGGCGTTTACGAGGACAGTTTTCTTGTAGAGCTTCCTTATAGAGGAGAGTATAGGAAAGTACCTGTCTCGAAAGAAACAAAATTCTTTTTTATGAGCCATGATGACAAAGTATTCCTGATTATAGGCGATAGAAAGCTTAGAGCTAATTTCCTGGCGAATAAGTTTTCTAAAATACTTTTTGCTAAGCGCGGAGGAATACTAGAGGCTACTATTAAGCCTCAAGTACTTAAAAGTCTCTATGAGTCTAAGAAAAGCGCTGTTAAAGTAATGTTTTTCGACGACGTAAAAATACCTAATGTAAATAAGCTTTCTCTGTACGGCGACAATGTCGTAGACACGAGTCTTTACGCAGAGTATCTGAAGTACGGTAAGGTCTGGTACATTGTATTCGAGTACAGAGAAGGACTAGTACTGGGCTTAACTAGGAACTGTGTTGTTACAGCTTTCTCTAAGATGAGTGAAGAAGAATTTTATCGCCTTGTCTTTGATGAAATAATTCCGTTAATTTCTACTACAGTAAAAGAAGAATAGCTTAATCTAACTACAAATTATTGGCAGTACTAAAAATAGTCACTTACTGTGACTTACCTTTTAATATTCGATAATATAGTACTATTACATGGGTAAAAGACTTCACATATATATTTGTGGGTCAGCTGGATCTTGGGATGAGTACAATCCTTTCTACGTGGCTAGTAAGAAGTATGCTAAAGAAGTAATGTACCTTATAGCAAAGAAGCCTATGTCTATTGAAGAATTATCTGCAGCACTTAATGTTGATGCCGGCCCCTTGAAGGAAATTGTTGATGCTTTAGTTAAAATAGATGCTGCCGTAATAGAGAACAATAAAGTGAAAGCTAATTTTGTTGTCTTCTTTAAAGAAGACATATATAAAATAAGTAATTTTGCAGAAAAATATAGTAGAAAGCTTTCCGAAAAAATTATTGAGAAGTGGAGTACTATTGAAAGAAAACTGAGTGAAGTGCGCTGTGTTGAACAAGTAGGCTTAAAGAAAGTAGCTTTTGCGGTAATTGGAGCCTATGCTTTAGACTTAGATGCTCTCTCTACATTAAGAGAAAAGGGTTTAGCAATATTTAAGGAACCTAAGCCAGGCAATAGAGAATACATACTGTATGGAAGAGAATACTTTGAGGAACACATTAAGCTAATAAGTGGTCTTTACTGGGGCTGCCATAGTACTATAGTCAATGGAGTAGGCTTCTATACATTCGGGGATCATGCTGGTAGACGCTATGCTATACCTGATGTCAATTTTTCTGAAAAAATATTAGGTGAGTTTAAGTCTGAAGATGAGAGGAAATTTAGGCTTAGGGCTTCTGAACTATTAATTAAAGTGTTTAAGGAAAAGAAATGTTCTAAGGAAACTTTAGTAGAAACGAGTACTGATTCAAAAATCTTAGACTTGCTTTTAGACATGTCTTACTTAAAGGAAGAGAATACTGCACTTTTCTTAAACTATCCCGTCATACTTGAGGAAGATAACGAAAATATTGTAGCTTCAGTTGATTCAGTTGAACCTACCGTAGAGGAAGTTGCTGTAGAAAGTTATCAAGCTTTAGAAAGAAAACTACGTGACATTACTCCGCTTAAAGAAGGCTTTAGCCCTAAGCTAATATTCACAGAAGTGTGGCACTGGATATTCGGTAAAGCTAACAAGATTCTAGCAACAAAAGGCTACATATACGATCCTCTGAAAAGAAAACCTAGTGAAGGAAAATATATTGCCTGGATCCACGTAAATCCGCCGCCTAGGTTTATGTAAATTCTCAAGAATAATTTAAGCGAGCTACCAAGTACTAAGTTGCAGGTAAGTTTTAATGCTAGAGGGCAGGTGTTCAATTTGAGAAAATGGTATTAAAGTATGTTTTCGGACCAGTTCCTTCCCGCCGTCTCGGACGTTCTCTTGGAATAAATAATCTTCCTTCAAAAATATGCACTTACTCCTGTATATACTGTCAGGCTGGACGCACACTTCTCCTCACTAGTGAAAGAAGGCCTTACTCTGAGCCGGAGAAAGTGGCAGAGGAAGTCGTGACTGTAGTAGAGAGACTCGGCGGTCAAATAGACTATGTCACATTTGTGCCTAATGGTGAACCTACACTAGACTCTAATTTAGGCGAGTCTGCTAGCATGATTAAGCGGAAGGTAGAGGTGCCGTTAGCTATTTTAACGAATTCTTCTCTTCTTTCAGACAAAAGTGTTAGAGAGGATTTAATGATATTTGATTTAGTTTCGCTTAAAGTTGATAGTGTTGTAGAAAGTACTTGGAGGAAAATAAATAGGCCTCATAAAAACTTAGTTCTTCAAAAAATACTAAGCGGATTACTAGAATTTTCCGATAACTACACCGGAATTCTTCTTACTGAAACTATGCTTATCGAAGGAATAAATAGCTGCGAAGAAGAGTACTTTAAAGTAGCGGATTTTCTACAAAAACTTAATCCTGATAAAGTGTATATAGCTGTACCTACAAGGCCTCCGGCAGAATTGTGGGTAAAGCCTGCTTCAGAAGAAGAATTGACCAAAGCATACATTATTTTCCAAAGCAAATTGAAGTGTTCAATAGAGCTACTTACTGGAAAAGAGAAAGGAGAATTTATTTCACTAGAAGATCCGGTAAAGTCTCTTTTATCAATTACGTCTGTTCATCCAATGAGGCTGAAGGATGCTTATCGTCTTCTTAGCAGGAAA
>QMRV01000006.1 GCA_003649445.1 Thermoprotei archaeon
GGAATGTTCCCTCGGTATCTATGTATACTGCTTTAGCATTAAGTCCTCCTTTGTCATAGGGTAATTGAACCATTACACATAACTGGTGACACAACTGAGTCTTACCAGCACCAAACTCTCCGATAAACTCGGTAATGGCCTTGGTTTCTATTCCTCCTCCGAGTAGATCGTCTAGCGCTTTACATCCCGTTGAAATATAGCGTATGCCTTGCCTAGACTCCCAGAATTCCTTGGCAGTCATGAAAGTTTTTCCCTTGAAAATTAGTTTCTGGGCCTTGATTATTAGTGCTCTAGCTCTATCTTCTGAACCTATAGCTTCAGCCAACTCTTTTACTGAAGCAAAAGCGATGTCTCTAACAGTGTAGTAGCCTGCGTTTCTAAGCTTTTCTGCAGTAACCCGCCCCACTCCTTCAATGTCTTCTAGCTCATATGTTTCGAACTCTTCTTCTATAGGCTCCTCCTCTACTTTAATTTCCTTGGATATTTCTTCGAGAGCATTCTCTACAGCGTCTTCTACTGATACTGTCTCTACTTTATTTCTACTACTTTTTCTACGTTTAGGAGAATACCTTCTACTCATACTTACTGAAGAAATAAGTTACATAGACGAATAAATTTTTCCAGATAGAGGGTCGAAAATATTCCAAGATAATATCTTCAGAAAAGTTAGCAATAAATAGTGAGGCCTGAAACTATTTCACCGTGGGACTTAACGAGGAGTACCAGAAGCTAGTTGAAGAAATTCTATCTTGCAGGAAGTGCGATTTATGGAAAACTAGGACAAATGCTGTAGTGGGAGAAGGACCCCTTAACGCAGAAATAATGTTCATTGGAGAAGCTCCAGGTTATAATGAAGATATCCAGGGTAGACCATTTGTTGGGGCCGCAGGAAAACTTCTAACAGAGCTTATTACTAAGATAATTGGAATAGGGAGATCATCTGTATACATAACGAATGTCGTTAAATGCAGACCTCCTGAAAACAGAGACCCTAAAGAAGACGAGATCAATGCTTGTACTCCTTACCTGCTTAGACAACTCGAAATAATTAAGCCTAAGATTATCGTGACTTTAGGAAGGCACAGTACGAAGTTTATTTTTAAGCTGATGTCCAAGCCTTTTTACTCTATTTCAAGAGTCCGCGGTAAAGTCTTCGTAGGCAGAATTCTTAGTTTTGATACTAGAGTTATACCGACTTATCATCCTGCAGCCGCTCTGTATAACCCTAGGCTTAGAAGCGAGATAGAAAAAGACTTTCATTTAATAGCACTAGAATACAAGAATCTATCGAAAAAAGTGAAAATAGGATTAGAGAAGTTTTTTGAATAAAATCTAAATTAGATAAGAATATATTGAGTGAAACTAGAAAAGTAATATGTTCTCTCAAATAGACCTTGAGTACTTTTACAGACTACTTCACCCAAGGCCCGTTGTACTTGTAGCCGTTAAAGACGAAAACGGTAAAGTAAACTTCATGTCCTGCTCCTGGATAACTCCTGTCAGCGAAGATCCTCCCCTCATAGCCTTAGCTATTTCACATGAAAGCTACACTAGAGAAGTGATTTTGAAGAAAAAGGAGTTCACCGTAAACATACCTTCTATGCAGCTACTCGAAGAAGTGTGGATTGCTGGAACTACCTCTGGAAAGAAAGTTGATAAAGTAAAGGAGACAGGAGTTGAAGTAGAAGACGCTAGGAATATCTCGGCACCTATTATCTTAAAGAGTATAGGCTACTTAGAGTGCAGACTAAAAGACTACGTAGAGGCAGGAGAATGTACTTTAATTATAGCTGAGGTAGTTGCGGCATACGCGAAAGAAGGTACATTTGCTAGAGGTATATGGAAGCTAGAAAAGGCTTCTCCTCTCCTACATGTAGGCTCAGTGTACTTTACTACAGCAAATAGGTACTTAGTTAAACCTGCTTCACTGAAAAAGAAAAGGAGTTAGAAGAACAGAGTAGACACGAAATACAGCACTGCCGCCACTGCAAGAGGTACTGTGAAGTTGTCGAAGTGCCTTAGTGGACCTAAAGTAAACGCTTCGACTACTGCCCCTATTGCAGCAGCTATTGTTGCTAGTGCTAAGATTTCGTATGGAGATAGCGGTCTTGGAACTCCTCCTAGTACTGTACACACTGTTAGCGCCAGTATAGAGCCGAGGAAGCTGAAAATGAACATTGAAAGCGATCCTTCGAGACTCTTCTCACTAAAGGGATATTTGTGTACTTTTTTCAGTTTCCGCGGTATAAAGGATGCCATTCCGTCGCCCCATGCCATTACCATTGTGGCCGTAGCTGCGATAAAGCTGAGTTCTCCGTGATCCCCCCAGAAGAGAGGCACCATGATTAATATCGATATAATGTAGTATACTGGCCCGTAAGCATGTAGCACAACATCTCCTTCTTCAATCATGGTAGTCGTGATGAAACTAGATTTTTTGAAAGCGAATGCTAGAGAGACTAGTATCGCTAGTCCTAGTGGTATGAGAAATGGGTACATCCAGTGGCTCCACAGTGGCAGCAGCATTATTGAGTCGCCTGCGAAGAAATGTATCATGCGTCTAGTGAAAGCAGATGGAAGATTTTTCGCTCTTCTGAGGAGCTCTGAAACATAGATTAGGGCTATTACATAGATGTATACTGCTACCACTAATGCTAGGTCATATACGCTGACCACGCCACTAATACTTCTACTAAAGTTAAAATCCTTTTCGTCAGATGTAGAATTTACGCAAATAGCTTTCTGTTTCTATAAGTGCTTTATCTAGCTTCTTGTAGGATTTCAGCCTATGGAAAACTCCTCCACCTATCTTGCTTATTTTGAGCATAAAGTCTTCATTAGATTTACTTCCAACGACTATAGATGAAACAATAGCTCCTCTTTTTCTTAGATATCTTGCCTCTCTCAGACACTTCTTTTTGAATACAGTTTTCCCATCACTGACAACTATTACGTGGACCCTCCCGGGAGCTAGTTTTTGCAGTGATCTTGCTTTAAGAAGAGCAGCATACATGTTTGTTCCGCCGCAAGCCCACAGTTTCGATATAATTGATTCTATTTTATTTATTTTCAATCTAGTGTCTTCAAAAATAAATAATGTTTCTGCCTTATAGTTGAATGCTATAAAAGATATTTTTCCTCTTACATGAGCCAAGTACTTTAAGTAATTTATTGCAGCTCTCTTAGCTAGCTCTATTTTGGGTACCTCTCCTTCAAGCTCTCTCATTGATCCCGAGACATCAAGGCAGAGAATAGTGTTTTTAATATCCGTAGAGGAGAATTCTTTGACTATGATATCTCTGTGAGAGAATTTTCTGCCGAATAGTCTTTTTCGACTAATATTGATCGCTGTTTTTGTTAAATCGATATCGAATGCCGATGCGGACGGATCGTATTCTCTTAGGTACTGTGGGTGTGCTTTCTCGAAAATAGAAGTAAAGGTTTTTCTCGATACTATATTTATCTGAAAAGATTCTTTTTCCTTCAGCCTTTTTATTGAAAAAGACGAATCTTCTAGGGATTTTGTAAGAGATTCTTGAGTTAGAATTAGGGGGGCTTCTTTAAGGGAAGGTAGAGATGACTCACTTCTGTCTACTACTAACACTTTAGAAGATTCTTGCTCTGTCTCTTCCTGCTCTCTGAAAAGAATAGGTGTCTTTGAGTTGAAATTCTCTAGAGGCTTATGTTCAGTAGAAGAAACTACTAGTGCTTTAATCACAGTATTTTTAATTTCCTCAAATACGTCTGCTTTATTTTCGAGTACTATACTAGCTGATATATTTTGATATATTGTTCTAGAAACTATTTCAATTATTTTCTCTGGAGATAAGTGGTCTTCGAGAAGAAGCCTCATGTAAGCGTCCTTTACTGCAGCTATGTAGCTTCTTACAGAGCCTGGGTAGACTACTTCGGGTAGATCCTTCAAGTGCTCATATACTCTTACCGCTATCTCCGCTAAACTTTCTATCATGTTACCTCATCTCGCTGACTATGAGCAGAGCTTCTCTAAACTTTTTATCTAGATACTTTACTTTCTCTTCGTCTGAAGAAAACTCTCCTTGGATGAGAGGCAGCATATTTTGTATTACTTCTTTTCTTAAGTCTTCTATAGATATTTCTTCACTTCCTTTAATCCATGCTTTGCTTGCTGCAGTCGCTAAGGCGTAGATACAGGATCTTATGCTGGGCTCTGATTCTATTTTACTGTCTTTATTTATTAGATGTGCCAGCGTGGCTAAGACTTCAGCTATTTTCTCATCTATATCCAAGTCTATGTCTTTGATGAAAATAGCTGCTTTCCACAGTATTATCTCTTTTAGTAAATCTCTTTTGGGTATAGTTATCTCAACTCTCTTCATTCTGTCTGCCAGAGCTTCACTTAGGTCGTATGTTCCGCTGTACTCTGATGGATTGCCCGTAGCTATCATAAGGAAGTCGCTTCGTATCCTGAATCCTCTGATTACGACATAGTGTTCTTGAAGTGCTTGAAGTAAAGCAGCTTGACTATAAGGTGACAGTCTATTTATTTCATCTAGTATGAGTATTCTGCCGTGGGCTAGTACTAGAGGACCTGGAATATATGCGAGTGGATGGTCTAAGCCCGCCTGGAGAGCTACAGCTATGTCTATGTCTCCTGTAAGCTCTGTAGCTGTCATATGGCTGTGACAAGCTACTTCGATGTAGGGTGGGTTGTCTAGATTGAGTACCTCTGCTATAGTCTCGGCTAACGTTGTTTTACCGCAACCTACTGGTCCTACAATCCATATATGTCTCCCAACTGCTAGACCGCTTAAAATATCGAGCACTACTTCATCTAATCCTTTAAGCCTCTTCCCTACGTATGCAAGAATCTCTTTAACGCCTTTCTCTCTAAGTGTTTTAACTACCAGTCTACTCACATCAATAGGCTTTCTTTGAATCAGCTGTGAAAGAGTAGGAGTAGATAAGCTTGTGTTCAAGGACCATACCCCTGAATACTATTCTCTAGAACCAGATAAAAGTGTGCATGGTGTTTAAAGAAAAGCTTAATTTGAAGGTGTGGGAAAAATAAAATATAGAATGAAACTAGCACATGTACTGAATTACAGCAATAACTCTAAAGAAATAGAAAATGTAGTGTACTTACTAGAGAATCCTATAGAGTTAAGGTTTTTGAGTACTAAGCTACTGAAAGACATCTGCTTTAGCGACATTGTTGATCCACTTAAAGAAAACCGTGATGTTAATGTGGTAGCAGTATCTGTTCCTTCCCCTAATCCTTCCGAAGAAGACTTCCTAGAGCTCGTAGAAAAAGCACTTATGTTGACTGATGAGCTAAACTGCAATCTACTAGTCTTACGCCCACCTAAAGCCAAGTTTACTGAAGAAATAAGAGAAAAGCTCATTGAAGGACATCAGTTGGCTACACAGTACAACATTACATTATGTTGGGAAAACCTATTTGACTCAAATAGAGTTTTCAAAAATATAGAGGAAGCTATATCATTTTTAAACGAAGAAATATTCTTCAACTGCGGAATTTCATTTGATGTAAAAAGAGTAAGTGAAAAGAGGAAAACTATTTCAGAGGTGTTAATGCACATGGGCTACATTAAGCTACTGAGAGTCCCTTACATAGTTTTTAAGAAAAAGAGATCAAATCTCTATAGATTGGTTAAGCTGCTGACAAAGTATGATTATAGAGGAATAGTGGTTTTATACGGGAAAAACGCGTCAATATCAGAGTATAATTCGGCTATAAAAACCATAAAGGAGTACTTAACAACATTAAAGAGTATCACAAAGTAGCTATCTACCAAATCTTCTGTTTCTCTGCTGGTAAATTCTAATTGCTCTAAGCAAATCTATTTTCCTGAAATCAGGCCAGTAGACGTCTAAGAAAAGTAATTCACTGTAAGCTATTTGGTAGAGTAGAAAATTGCTTATTCTAGCTTCACCGCTTGTTCTTATAACAAGATCTGGCTCCGGATTAGGTAAGTGAGAGGTATAAAGGTATTTTTTAAGAAGTTCTTCATTTATTTGCTCTAGTTTAATTTTTCCCTCGAGTACATCGCGGCATATTTTTTTAACCGCATCTACGATCTCTCGTCTTCCTCCATAGGCAATGCATATGTTTAGGTAGTGATTAGAGTAGTTGGCAGTCTTTTTCTCCAGCGCCCTTATTTTTTCTTGAAGAGAAGGTGGGAGTAGATCTATTCTCCCTAAGGCTTTTACTTTTACTTTATATTTATCAAAAAGCTCTTCGTTTAGCGCTCTATTTAAGTATCTCTCTGCTAATTCAAGTATCTTCGCTACTTCCTCTGGTCTTCGCTTGAGATTCTCTGTGGAAAGAACATAAAGGCTTACCGTTTTAATGCCTAGCTCGAGGCACCATTTAAGCACTTGTTCTGCCTTCTTCGCGCCTTGCTCATGTCCATACCATGGAGGAAGCCCCCTTTTTCTAGCCCATCGCCTATTTCCGTCTAGAATAAAAGCTACGTGAGAAGGCAGTTCTTTAGACTTTATTTGCTTCAGTAAGGCCTTTTCATATATTTTGTACGCTCCGATTAAGCTAAGTACCCTGAAGAGAGCATTAGACATTGCCGCGCCCAAGTTGTTCATGGGCACCTGTACTCTCTAACAACATCTTCTTAATAAGTTTAGAGTATTATTAGTAAAGATAGCCTTTGAATACAAGAAATATATTTATATTGCTATACTCGTACTAAAAACCAGATATGTCATATAGTATGCTTGCCTTTAATAGCTTTGAAGAGCTATTATCCTACGTAGATGAAGAAATCTCAAAGGCCAGAAAACAAATAGAGTCTCTTTCGGAAAGATATAAGGAATTAAAAGTAAAGGCAGAGAGATTAAAGCGTTTAGATGAAGTATTTAGTAAAATAATAGGATCTAAAGCAACATCAATATATGAAGTAGATATCGCTGGCCTGAAAGTGGTTATAGGCGCTAGAGCAATAGACGAATTAAATGTAATTGAAGAGGTGCTGAGATCTCTCAACGATAAAATAAACTCACTAAGCAAGGTCAGGAAAATTGTAGAGTATTTAGCTAAAACTACTGGAGATATCGAGGGATTTTCTCTTCTAGTTGAGACATGTAACGGTATACCTGCTAGAATCCTTATTAAAGAATCTATTTAGATTTTGCAGCCGAGAAGTACCAAGTAATTAGGACTAAAGGCAAGTAAACGTACTGTGAGTACTTTAAAATGAATGGAGAGACTTTTCCTTCAGTTACGCTCACGAAAGCTATTACTACTACTCTGAGTACTTCTAGCAGAGTTAATACGGCAATGCACAATACTATTAGCACGAGTTTATCTCTTGACTTTAGACCGGGAGTAAGTGCGTATAGAAGTATAGCGGCTATCAGTGATGGTATAAGCGCATAGGATACCGAGAATGGTATTGTGAACTCTTCTACAATTAACGCTGACTCTGTTAGATATGCGTGAAATCCAGTGAGGAGAATAACATTCCTAGTTACTATATAGAATATTTTGAGCAAAGGCGTCAGTAGAGAAGCTACTAGTAAGAGCGCAATAAATATCAATAAGCTCAGAGCTAAGGGTGTGAACATTTCTTTCTTTTTAGGCTTTTTTGCTTTAGCTACTTTGGCTAGAGCCAGTTCTCTTTTCAGAATATCTAGTATTTCCTCCGAAGAAAGTATTTTTCCAGCTGAGATTACTTTGTGTCCTAGTACGAGGGCTGGTAGAGTAGAGATATTTAATTTCTTGGCGAGTTCTGCGCCTTTAGGAGATGTTGTACTCAGCTCTACAAGCCTTATTCTAGATCCATAAAGTATTTTCATTGCATTAACTGCGCTTCTAGCATTTAGTGCTAGAAGTCTCTGATTTGCATCATCTTCACCTAAGACAATGAGCCTTAGCACAGCTTTAGCTTTCTTTGGTTTCTTCGAAGGTTTGGGTCTTTTTTCTTCGTAAATCGTTTTTGTTTTTGCCTCGGGCTTAGGTTTAACTTCTTTAGTCTCGACCTTCTTTTCAGGGGGCTTTAATGGAGGTGTTGGCGGTTTTTCGGGAGGCTTTGACGTAGGCTTCTCGAGTGGAGGCTTTTTCTCTACTTTCTCTGGCTTTATTTCAGCTGGCTTAGGTTTTTCCTCAACAACTTGTTCTTCAGGTGCACGGTGATAAAACTCTATAAATATGCTTACCAGCTCATCTACTTGTGGAACTTTGCTTTTTAATACCTCTACTCCATTTATTGAGACTACAGGGAGATCGATTCTTGATAAAGAAAGAGCTACATCGGCTTCAATAGCTTCTCTGCCGTAGACATAAGTAAATACGTCTACAGCTTCTCTGAATATTTTAACTATGGGGGAATCTAGTGAGTCTACGTATAGTCTTACTCTGATTTTTTTAGCCATCTTCTATCCACTAAAATACTTCCTTCCATACTTATTTAAATGAACTACTTCTTCTAAAGGTCTTCTAGGTCTAGGTGAAGGGCGCTCAGCAGGCTTTCCTAAAGGTATTATAGCTACTGGCCTTATGTAGCTCGGGAGACCTAGTATTCGCGATACTTCGTCTTCGTAGAAAGCGCCGACCCAGCATGTTCCATATCCCAAGGCATACGCCGCTAATAGCATGTTCTGAATAGCGGCTGCAGTATCTTGTATACAGTATAGCGATGCACCTCTACTACCGTACACAGAGCTTGAACGCATGGTATTTGCGCATACAACAATCACTATTGGCGCTTCTTCGATAAATTCCTGTCCTAAAGCCGCCTCACTAAGCTTTCTTTTTATTTCAGGGTCCTTAACCACAATAAATTCCCATGGCTGAAGATTACCTGCAGAAGGAGCTTTAATTGCAGCTTCAAGAATTCTTCTCAAGTCTTCTTCTTTTACAGGGTCAGGGAGATAGGCTCTTATACTCCTTCTACCTTCAATAGCTTCAAATAAATCCATAGTCTCCTAAATATTAGCGCATAAGCCTATTTATTAGCATTGCCTACAAGAAAATTTTCTCGTGAAACTTCGGGACTTTAAAGAATATTAATATACTTGAACGAGAGATAATAGACATATGTCTAGACGTAAAGCCATTTCAGCGCTACTACTAGTAGTACTCTTCATTCTGTCTTTGCTCGTCGCCCTTGTCACATTATTCATTAAGTGAGTGCAATCTCCCAGAAGCAATAAAAGTATTATTTACTTTTTACTGTGACTTTCTTCAACTAAGTCCTTTAAGTAAACTTAAATAGTTGCTATAATTATGTATTAATGGTGAAACCATGGGAGGTAAGAAGAAACCAACTCTCTCCCAGCTAGAAAAAAGGCTCAGTAGAATGCAAGAAGAGAGCAAGAAAGCTAAGAAGAGAAAGAAGAAAGGCAAACTTGAAACACCTACTCTTACTCTGCCTAAGATAGTTCCTCTAGTAAATGAAGACTTAATCAAGTTGGCTCAGAGCGAAGTAAAGAAAATGAAATGTATAACTCCATATGTCTTAGCTACAAGACTCAACATTAAAATAAGCTTAGCTAAAGCTCTTCTGAGAACTCTACATGAAGAGGAAGTAATTGTTCCAGTGAACTTAAATCACAGAGTACCCATATACGTACCTAAAGAACTGGCAGACAATCTGCCAAAGTAAATTTAGCTCAAGCCCAGTAAATCTATTAGCGTTATCTTCTTACCTACTTTAGGTAGTTTTGGTGTAGCGTTTACTACTCCATCAGGTACTATCTCAACAAAACCTAGTTCCGCTAACTTAAGCATAAGCCTTCTAGGGTCTTTTACACCCATTCTTTTGAGATCTTGCATGAATCTTATTGCACCTACGCTCCAGTAGTTATTTAAATACACTATAGCTTTTCTCATGTCTTCGTCAAACTGTTCAAGTATTTTCTCCTCTTCTTCTTTTGTAAGTTCTTTTTCTTCTTTACGCTCTTCAATTATTTCTTCTTTAGAAACTTCCTTTGGCTTCTCTTTAATTTCTTTTTCTATTTTCTTTTCTTCTACTTTCTCCTCTTTCTCTTCTACTTTTTCAACTTTTTCTTCAGGTCTTGGCTGAGGTATGAGCTCTATTAAAGGCTTTACTCTAGTTAGCGTTTTATGTCGCTTAGACTTCTCCATTTTCTTTTTGGACGTCTTTGTCGTTTTTACCGGTGTATACCGTAATGGTATTACTTCCTCAACTTTCTCTTTTTTCTCCTCTTTCTTCTCAATCTTCTTTTCTTCTTTCTTTATCTTCAGAAATATTTTTTGAGGAAAATTAAATGTAAAAATAGGAGAAAGCTCAACAGCCACTTTCTCTTCAGAGAAACACACATCAGCCTTTTTTGAGAGCTCTTCCACTACAGCATAAAGTGACAAATACCCTATCTCTTTTTTCTTCATCCATTTCTTAAGTTCATCAAACGATAACTCTTTCTTTTCTTTAATTAAGGCATATAATTCATCTGTGAGCACTGAGAGGGAGTATGAATCAGCCATTTTCTTATAATTAAAATGGAATATAGCAATTTAAGTCTAGCGTAAACAATAGTCTATTAAATGTGATCCGTCGCATATGGCCGTATTCAAGTAGCCGAAGCCTTCTCTACATGAAGCAAAAGTCAGTCCATGTGCTAGAGCAATATTTCTCACCTCTTTAATTATGCTTAGTCTCTTTTCATTTTTCAAGTACCGGTAGCCTGAAATTCTTTCTCCTTCATTTAAGTAAAGTTCCTTAAATTTCTGGGCATGATCGGGAAAAGCTCTAATTATTCTGACGAGAGAGTCTGGCTTAGCTTTATAAGTTGATGTTATTAGGTGTTTTGCTCCAGCCTTGCTGACTTCTTCAACAAGTTTTTCTATCTCTTTAAAATTGTCGTTAATTAGAGGTATAATAGGGTCTACTCTAACAGAAACTCCTATTCCTTCTTTTGAAAGAACTCTAACGGCCTTTATTCTGTGATCGGGTGGAGGGGCTCCGGGTTCAAGTATTTTAGCTAACCTTTTGTCGAGAGTAGTTATTGTAATACTTACGCTGACTTTACCTCGCTTGATTATGTCTAAATCTCTCAACACTAGATCGGATTTTGTTACAAGCAGTATTTTACATCCAGCTGGAACTAGGATTTTTAAAACTTCTCTGGTCAACTTTAACTCTGCTTCAGGAGGAGTATAGGGGTCTGAGCTATTTGCTATAGATATTACTTTATTTCTATCTATCTTTCTTAAATCCTTTTTGATTCTTGTGAGTAGATTTTTCTTAGACCTGACTTTGTAAAAGTTTCTAATGTACGATGATGCATAGCAGTAAATGCAAGAGTGCCCACACCCTGTGTAAGGCGAAAGCGAGTATTTTGGAGGACATGTACAGAGAGGACTTTTCCATGGATCGAACTCTCTAATAACGCTCATTAATTACTATTTTTCATTCCGAACTTAAAATATAAATTTTCTGAAGGCGTAAACCTAATAATAGTCTCGTAAAAGAAAGTATAGCTTTGCGGTGATCCCATGGCGAATAAAGATCCCTATGTGTTGCTAAACACTGTTGTCAGCAATCCTCTTCGCAGACAAATAGTAGAGGTTTTAGGTAGAGAAGGTGCAAAGACATTTACAGAGCTTAAGAGACAACTCAAAGTCAGTACAGGTACTCTCTACTATCATTTAGAGAACCTTAGAGGAGTTATTGAGCAAACAGAGGATAAAAAGTATAGGTTAACAGAAGACGGCCTTAAGCTCTTTAAGATATTTGAAAAGGAAAAAGATTTACTGAAAGAAGTTTTCGGAGGAAAGCCTAAAGTAGTAGAGTTTTTTGACAAATATATTAAACCTTATTTTATTCCAACCAAACTATTTACTTCGCTTTATAAGCAACCTTTACTCGAAGGAATAGCTGTAATACTGTCTGTGATTTTGGCCGCAATACCTTCTGCACTATGGGGATTTGAAATAGTCTTACTCGAATCTAGGAACACTGTTTTTCTTACAATAAGTGACAAGATTTTCGCAGTCACCGAAAGCATGTTAAGCTGGCTTGTTGTAGCTGTAATTCTCGATCTTCTTTCAAGAGCCCTAGGCAGTAAAAGCTCTCTACCTGAATTTTATGCAGCTTCATCTGCATCCTTTATCCCCATATATCTCGTAGTACTGCTCATTGGTCTAACTAAACCGTACTTTAATAACAGTGAAATTTTTCTTTATTCAGCGGCTCTACTGTATAGACTTGCACAAATATTCACTATAGGTTTCTTGATCGCGACTCTCACCGTATACAAGAAAATAAGTGAAGCCAAAGCATTTCTCTTAGTGACAGTAGTATTCTACTTAAGCTACTTTGTTAACTACTTCCTGCCGCGCGTTATTCCCTAGAATTCTCATAAAACTTAAGTAGCGCTCTAAGATAGGATTAGTGAATGAGCAGCAATTCTTTCATAAAGTACTTGAAAAGTGTTGCTGAGAAAACAGATGTTATTGTGGAGAAGAATCATATTAAATGGTTTAATGTAGAGAAAACTGGACGTAGAGTAATAGGTTTCCTCGATATGTATTATTTTGACGAAAAGGGAGATTATATTATTTTAAATAAGAGCACAGCATATGATCTTAAAGAGCGCCTTGAGTTTTTAGAAAAGTCTGTTGCCAAGTATAGAAAATGGCTAAAAATTCTTTCGCTTACATGTGTCTTCATGTTAATTACTATAGTATTAATCCTTGTTTTGAGGTGAACTATGAGTAAATATTATAGAAACTTAGTTAAAAAGCTTGAAGAAGAAATTAAGAGCAGATTTATCTGCAACGATAAAGTACTTAGAATAATTATTTTAAACCAGCTTCACACAAGAGCCACAACGCTCTTTAGAGCACCAAGAGGCTCCGGAAAATCTACGTTAATGTTGCTCTTACTCAAAGGAATCTACGGCTCAGACTTCGTAGTAATATCGGGAGCTTCTGAAGTAAAGCGCGGTGAAGTACTCGGCCGTCTTCACTTACCTTCACTTGAAAAAGAAGGTGTAGAAAGAGTTGTATGGGCAGCCTTTGTTAAAGCGGAAGGTAAAGGACTAGATGAAGTTAATAGACTGAATCCCTATACGACTGCTAATATTTACCACATGTTGCAGTTTGGAGAAGTGTGGGCTTATGGTCATCGATATAGAGTAGAGGACTATACTTTAATTGCTAACGAAAATCCCCATGATCCTACAACCTTTATTCATCCGCCGCCTTTCTATGACAGATTTGATATATGTGTTTATTTAAGGCCGCTGACTTTAAGCGAGAAATTTGCGCTTCAAGAAATACTTGAGAAACATAGAGGAGAACTTGTAGAGTCTATGCCTCAAGTTCTTTCTCCTGAAGATTTAAAAGAAATTAGAAAAGAAGTAGAGGAAATAGAAGTAGACTTAGAAATAAGGGGCTTAATAAACACTATTGTAAGAGACTTACAGGTGTGCATTAGAAATAGAGATTTAGCTGAATTGAAGCCTCTTGCTCTCTGTGAGGGCTGCCATTTCATAAGAGATATTTGTAGCAAAATAAAAGAGGGGCCTAGTGAGCGCGCGGGCATAGTATTGACTCAGCTGGCTAAAGCCAAAATATGGCTAGAAGGGTCATGTACAAAAGATGACATATACGATATGCTGCTCTGGATTCTGCCGCATAGAATAACTTTAACTAAAGTAAAGAACATTATCTCGGATTTAAAGGAAATAATTGAAATGGAAAAAGTTAAAATGAGAGATAGAGAGAGTAGAAGACAATGGTATATTTTAAATGAACTTATTAAAGGTTTCAATAGAGGCCTCTACAATAAGGCTAAAGAAATAGCTCTCGAGGACTTAGTTTTCGCAGAAGAACTTGTTCACCTTGAAGAAAAATGGATTGCTGAAGGGTTAATTAAGCCCGAAGAAAGCATTAAGTATAACCTTGGCATAGAGTTAATGTAGTAATGAGACTATCTCACGAAAAACTGGAACTAGTTATTTTGAAAGTATTTGTTAGAGCACGCCGCGAGCTAATGGCTCCCCCAGTTTTTCTTGAGCGAGTAGAGATAGGAGATACTTTCAAAATAACTATTTCGAAGAGAGGATTAAGGGTATGCTTACCCGAAGACCTTGTTGCTAGAAGAGACTTTGAGGAAATTCTTTTGTGGATTTTTAGACATGCTTTAGCCCATGCACACTACTGTCCATATGACATAGTCACTATGAAAGAGCTTTTGAGGGCGGCTTACTCGGAAGTAGGCAACTGGGAGCTCGCGCATTTTGCTCTTCATCTTTTTGCAGATGCTCAAGTAGACTACTTTTATTTAAGAAATATTTTCCTGGAGATCCCCAAGCACATTTACTATCGTTTTGAAATAAAGCCTAGTGGCCCTGATCAAATAGTTTACGCTATGTACAAGAATCTCTTTCCAGACATAAAAGAACATAGAATAAGCACACCAGTTTACGATACAGGGAAGCAACTCGCAGTCATAGCCAAGACCAGCGCGCCATGGCTTAAGAAAATAAGGCTAATGGCCCGTGTCTTAAGCAAGGCTGTTAGCTACCAAATGAAAGAAATCTCTAAAAAGGCTGTAGCAAAGTACTTAAAAAAGCAGTTTATGAGTGTAAGAGAAGATTTCTCTCGAAGAGGATTTGAAGACATAACGACTGTTTTAAGTGAAATGAAGGACGAGAATGAAGCTAAAGCATTTTTTGATTATGTTTTATCAGATAGGGTAGATACTGAAAAGACCTTAAAGAAGATTAAAGAATACTTAGAGAAAATGAAGAAAACTGCAGGAAAAATAGAGAAAGCTAAGCCTCCGTCTAAGTATGCAGGAGAAGAAAAAGGTTTAGAAGAACCTTTCCTGCCCACAAAGCTAGCTAAACCCATTGGAAAAATACATGAGTCGATAATTAGAGACGCTATATGGCGTAGCTACTGGCACCGAGCACGAGCAGAGAAAGCCTTAATAGAGTTTATTCAGAAGAGCCGTGCACTGAAGCCTACGTGGGCAGTAGCCCAGTATCCTGATGACTGGACTGTTGAAGACGAACTGGAAGAACTAGACTTAGAGGCTACATTTGAGGAAGGTCCTCTTATTCCTGAAGTAAATGCTGTTAAGTGGATTAGGAAAGCAAGCTTTTTAGGACAAAGTATAGCCAGTGGCTATATTCCTTCTGCTCTCATAGTACTAGACTCGAGCAAGAGTATGGTGTCTATTTTCGATGACGCCGCTACAGCAGCTCACATCGTATACTTGAGTGCAAAGCGAAAAGGAGGCAAGACTGCTGTAATAACATTTTCGTCAAATTATGTTGTAGCTGACTGGGATGCAGAAAGTAGAATAAAGGAAATAATTTTGTCGCTTAGACTGGGGCAAATGACTATTCTTCCGGTACATGAAATTGGGCGGCTCGTAGGAAAGCTGACTGAACCTTGCTTCATTATCATAATAACTGACTGTGGCTGGCAGAATATTGTCGAAGCTCTTCCCTATTTAAGTCACTTGGCTAGTAAAGGGAATAGAGTAGTAGTATTTCACTTAGTTAGAGGATGGAAATACCCTAAGAGTCTTTCTCTTGTAAAGAAAACTCATGGAGTAAAAATAGTGCCTGTAGAGAACCCTGAAAACGACTTAAGAGGACTTGTGCTAGAAGAAGTAGCTAAAGTCTACGAGATAGCTCTCTAATAGGGCTCAACAAGACTTTTAATTTTCTTCATTATTTTAAAGGCTACAAATGCCGCTATTAGCCACAGTACGAGCCACACTACTCTTGAAATAGCGTGTACTTTAGCTTGAGTAAAAAGTCCTGCTACTCCCACTACTCCAAGTACTGCCGCTACAGCTAACGCAAATAAGTCAAATACGCTTCTCCCTAAGAACAGACTTCTAATAGAGATAGATTTTACAGGCACTTCGACTACTGGCTTAAACCCTGTTTTAATTAATGCTCCTACTATGTTTTTCCCGTCATCTGTTAAAGTATAGTAGTAGTCTCCATTTACAAGTCTGCGAGAAATAAGGGAGTACTTTAGAAGAACACTTAAATGTCTTGAAATAGTTGACCTGTGTTTTCCTAGCATTTGAGGTAGGTCTGCTCCTCTTACTTCGCCCTTCTCGTAAATAATCTTAAGAATCTTTAGTCTAGTCTCATCACCTAGGACCATGGCCATCTTTCTTTCATCCACGCTAAAAATACTTTGCTTGCAAAGTAAAATACTTTATCACCTTCCTCTTTTACTCAAAACAGCTAACCACGGATTGTCTTGCAGAAACGAAGGCAGATTACTATCTACTGTTTTGAGCCCTGCTTCTTCCTTCTTCTGCTGAACCACTATTCTCCCTTCTTCAGATAATCTCTCTAAAATACACTTTATTCTATCTATTTCTCTCGATATTATTTTTAATTGGTGCTCTATTTCTTGAAGCCTATTTATTATTGTAGTAGCTCTTAAAATGACTATCATGTTGCCGTGTCTTCTGGCAATGTGCTTTGCTAGAGACTCTTTCCTCGAAAAAGTTTTGCCGCAGATAGGACATGCATAAAGCTCAGTAAGCGTGCTCATTTCTATGCACCATATTGTAGAGTATTACTGCTCCTACGTGACTACACAGTTCTTTTCTACGTTTTCCAGAAAAAGCTCTTTCAGGTGACTGACATGAGCACATATACCTCTTTTTCTCTTCAATATACACTACTATGTACGCTGAGTACCAGTCTCCTAGTGACGGTCTTCCCTTGACTATCCACATATTTTCTTTTACTTTGACTACGTCCCTTAGTCTTTTTCGACATCTTTTTATAAAACTTAAAGATTTTCCTTTTTTAATCATACATTCCTCGAATTTTTGAAAAGCTTTATCTAAATTACACATCTTCTACACCTCTTTCCGTAATCTTGAATACTGCGCTAGCCTTGTAGGGTAGTCTAGGAGAATCAAGTACTTCAACTACTCTGAGATTCTCTTTACTTCTCTTGAGTAGAAGCCTGTGCGTACAAGCATGAGCCATTACCATTCCGCCTGCAGGTCTTTTTGTTTCACCGTAAGCTAGCGGCACTTCTAGTACTTGATTTGTCACGACAACATATATCTCATAGACTTTAGCTATTCTCAGCAACCAGTCTAGAACATAATTTAGGCGCTGCTGTCTGGCTGCCAGCATTTCTCTGCCTTTAAATTCTGCCCTGTAGAGAGAAATTATACTGTCTATGATTACTAGCTTAACGTCGTTTTCTTCTATCATTTTAACAGCATCTATTTTGATGGAGTCTTCGAGATCAGCTACGTTAACTACTTTAACTACGTTGATGTTCTCGAGGACTTGGGTGGGATCTAGTGAAAATCTTTTACTCACGGCGATTATTCTATTTGGAGAAAATGCCTCTTCTGTATCAATGTAGAGGCATGACGCTCCTATGCCTCCCCTATTTCTTGAAAGCTGTGCTGTAACTGCTAATTGATGACATATCTGTGTTTTTCCGCTTCCGAATTCTCCTGCTAACTCGTATATGACTCTAGGCTCTAAGCCTCCTCCGAGAAGCTCGTCGATTGCTTTGACTCCTGTAGTTAGCCGAGGTACTTTAGTCAGTTCTTCAGCATAGTCTTTAGCAGTAACGGTCTTCTTGATTCTCATTAGTCTTCTAGCCGCTCTAGTTATTTTTTCGGCTCTCTCAGGAGTTAATTCAAGTAGTTCGCAGAGTTCTTCGGGATTAAATAGCGCTAAGTGCCTAGGGCTCATTATTCCTTTACTTGAAAGAAGACTGGCTGTCTTAGGCCCTATTCCAGGTATTTCTTCTAAACAACTTTTATTCTTCATGTTTAACCACCTTTTCTTTTATTGCAATTAACTTGTTTACTACTTCTTCTAACTCAACAGCAATATCTGAAAGCTCTTCCATTTCTGCTAGAGCTTTTTCTGCCGAAACTATTTTCTTAAAATCTTCAAGCGTGTACCACTCTTCAAAGAGCGTTTTGCTAGATCCTCTTTTAGCTAAGAAGACTATCTTCCTTACAATCATAGGCTTTGTTTTAACATGTACGAGACTAGCTCTTGCAATGATTACTCCCTGATTAGGTAGTATTTTTACGGTCCATTCTATTTCATTGCTTTTTCTCCACTTTATCCTCATTCAACATCACCCTCTCTGCTACTAAAAACCCTCTACGAGTAAGAGAGAGAACAGATCTTCCGTTCGGAAGAATTTTTTCTGAAATAAGCCCGTATGTTATTAGTTTTGTTATTATTTTTCTTACAACTATTTCTTCTGCTCTTGACTCTAAGACAATTGCATCTATAAGTGCTCTATCTACGAGACTTCCTTCACTTAGCAAAGCAATTATTGTTTTAGCTATTTTTCTATCTTCTTCACTATAAAATAATTTATCTACTAGAGAAATGGGCTTTTCTATTTTAAGCGACGGTTCTATAAACTCTATTTCTTCTTCAGACTCTACAAGATTATATATTTTGTCGGCTATACTAGCTAGTACAGGCGGCACTAGGCTTAGAGAAGGATACACGAGCACAACTTTTCTGAATCCCTGTAAACTTGATAAAAGTATGTAGGTAAGTAGCTTCTTAGGAGGTGTAGCTAAGTAGGCGTCGCATATTGTTACAGTGTCTGTTTTTTCTCTAAAGTATATTAGACCAAATATATATGAAAGATAACTTATAGGATAAGCTGAGCCAGTAAATATGCTTGTGGAAAAAGGTTCTTCAATAAATAGTCGCTTAATAGTCCAAAGTACTTGCGCTACCTCTAATGAAGTCCTCTCTGCTAGTGCGCTTAGGTCTAAATATCTCCAACCCTCTTCTACTAGCTCTTCTAGCGCTTCTTGAAGCTCAACATAGTATCTAAAAGGTATTGAAAAGACTTCTCGAAGAGACTCTGCTATCAATACTGAAGAATAGTAATCTAGTGGTATTTTCCAAGGAGGAGGAGATTCTCCATATATGCTGAAGGAATATTCTGGCTCATAGTATTTTTTAGCTATAGCTATTTCCAGAATCATTATATCACCTTAAAGCAAAACTTAGCTCTCGAGGAAATTCTGCCGGCTTAAATGATTCTGTATATTCGCTAACTATGCTGAGTCTTGCTGCTAGACCCCCCACTATTTCTTGCAGTACTTCGTTTGTAAGTCTAAAAGCTCTAGTCGAGTATTTCAGTAGAAGAACTGCTTCTCTACCTTCATGAATACATATTACATCGACATCTAGTTTTTTGAAAGCATTCATTATTTTCAGTGAGTCCTCTTTACTTACTTTCAGCGGAAGAAATGCTTCTATTTTAAGCGGCTTAAGCAATATTACAATATTTTTCTTAGGATAGAAATAGAGATCAGTTGTTATTTTCTTTCTACAGAGGTAGCCTCTTGGATCCCCTTTAAGGAGCTTCAGCGGAGTACTTGTTTTCTCTTTTCTTTTAGAATTCTTCCGCCTGCTGTATAGTAAATAGGCCAGTGTACATAGTAAAGCTACTATAAAGGAATGGAAGAGGAGCAGAGATATTATAAAGACTGAGGGTGCTATTATATTTTTAACAGGTATTTTTCTAGTGATTTTTCTCATCGCTATATTTTAGAACCTATTTGATTTATTAAGTTATGTTGCATTTAGATTAAATTGTATGGCGCTGCACTGTTGCATAGCGCTGCAACGCTTAGTTTATTAAGGCGTGCTTTCATATTATTTATTTAAGATGGAGGCGTACGAGGATTTTCATAAATTGGTAAGCGATTTACGTGATGGCAGAATTTTCGGATCAACTGAAGCTGCTGAAAAGGCACTACTATTTATAAAAAACCAAATATCTTCGTGCGAGACTGTAAAAGAAATTAAAAATACTTTAATTAGTTATGTTCCTCCTCTAATTAAAGCTAGACCCACTTCTGCTTTAACAGTTAACTGTTTGCGTGAAGTAATTGAATTAACTATAGACTGTATTAAAAAGAAACTCAGCTCTAATGAAATTAAAGAAAAAATCTGTAATAAAATAGACCAAATGCTTAAGGAGGCACATGAAAGCGTAGAAGTTATAGCGGAAATAGGCGCGAAACGCATTAGAGACGGCGATACTATCTTGACCAATACTTACAGTTATACTGTACTAAAAGTTCTAGAAAAAGCCAAAGAGGAGGGGAAGAATATCTCAGTATTTATTCCTGAATCGAGGCCGGGCGGAGAAGGAATAGATATGGCCGTAGAACTCTATAAGAGAAAATTTCCCGTAACTCTCTTCGTAGATTCAGCTGTGCGGTACATGATGAAAGAAGTAGACTTAGTACTAATTGGAGCCGAAGCAATAGCCGCTAATGGTGCTGTTGTGAATAAAATTGGTACATCTATGATAGCGTTAGCAGCACACGAAGCAAGAGTAAGAGTATTCGTAGCAGCTGGAACATACAAGTTCAGTTTAGAGACTTTTCTAGGAGAAGTAGTTGAACTTACCTATAGAAGACCTGAAGTACTGCTCTCTTCACATGAACTCAGAGCATTAGGCAACGTTAAAGTACTGTGTCCAGCTTTCGATGTAACGCCGCCAGAATACATAGACGCAATAATAACTGAGAGAGGTGTTTTCGCCCCACAAGCAGTACCCCTTATTGTGAGAGAAATTTTCGGATGGCCTCCTTTAGTAAAAGATATCGGCATGCTTATAAACGAGCTCAAGAGGTGTTAATGTGAACTATACTCTACCAGCCGAAGTTCTCCAAATAGCAGAAGACATAAGATCTATGAAGATAAGAGGGGCCGGCAGAATAGCGAGAGCAGCAGTAAAAGCGCTGAAAATAGCGGCATTAGCATACAAGGGTTCAGAACTAGAAGACTTCTACGAGTACATGAAGTATACCTCAAAATTAATTCTAGCTACAAGACCTACTGCCGTCTCTCTACCTAATGCTGTGGCCTACGTTATGTCAAGATTATCTAAAAACATAGAATCCTTCACTCTAGAAGAGGCCAGGTCTAAGGTAGCTGAATGGGCTGACGAATTTATAGAGTACTCCCTTAGAGCAACAGAGCTTATAGGAGAAATAGGTGAAGGTAGAATAAAGTCTGGCGATACTGTCTTAACCCACTGCAATAGCTCAGCCGCTCTCTCAGTGATTATTACAGCTCATAGAAAAGGAAAAGACATAAAAGTATACGCATGTGAAACACGGCCACGCTTTCAAGGAAGAATAACTGTTAGAACTCTCGCCAAAGAAGGTATTGACGTAACTCTGATTCCTGACTCGGCTGTCAGATTCTTTATGAAAGATGTAGACCTAGTTGTAGTAGGCGCGGACACCGTAGCCGCTAATGGTGCTGTTGTGAATAAAATTGGTACATCTATGATAGCGTTAGCAGCACACGAAGCAAGAGTAAGAGTATTCGTAGCAGCTGAAACCTATAAATTCAGCCCCGCTACAGTCATAGGTGAGCTAGTTACAATAGAAGAAAGACCTCCCACCGAAGTCGTCAGCGAAGAATTCCTCAAGAAGTATCCTGGCATAAAAGTCAGAAACCCCGCTTTCGATGTAACGCCGCCAGAATACATAGACGCAATAATAACTGAGAAAGGCATAATCTCTCCTCATGCAGCAATACTTGTTCTTAAAGAAGAATTCGCATGGGCTCTAGAAGACCGCATGAAGAAACTGAAGCTTGCAGTAGAATATGAGACTGAGTAGTCTCGAAGATAAGCTTGACTTCAGAGTAGCTACTCTAACTATTGAGAATATTTACAGAAAAGGGCTCAGTTTTGATAAGAGTTTCCTTGAGGCATGTAGAAAAGCAGGTGTAAGAGGAACTCCTTCAGCCTATAGTTTAGCGTGGAGATCTCTCTTATCGTGTTATTTAGCAGAAAAAGTAATGAAAGATAATAAGCTTGAGAACATTCCCTTGAGAAGAAAGAGTGCTTTTATAGTTGCTTTTAGATTAATTGTAGTAGAAAAGAAAAATTACTCGCCATTTATTTTTGGAGGACTAATACCTGGTAAGTTTCATAGAATTTTATCTAAGCTAAAAAATGTTAAAATAGATGATATAATAGATGAAGACAATAAAGTCAAAAAACTGTCTCTGCTTTACTCGCACCCACTATGGTTTGTTGAGAAAATGGTGAAATGTCTAGGTGATAGGGAAACTGAAAAATTGCTTAAATCAAATGAATACTACTTCACTTGGCTTAGGGTAAATACACTCAAAACTTCGATAGAAAATGCTATGAGAAAGCTTGAGAAAGAGGGAGTGCGTGTCACTTTAGATAAAGATTACCCTATCTTACTTAAAGTACTAGAGTCTAAGAAAACTATAGAAAATATTTCGCTAGTAAAGAGAGGATTAGTTATTCCTCAAGATAAAGCTAGTGTCGCAGTAGTTTACGCACTCGCGCCTTCTAAAGGAAAAACAATTATCGATGCTTGCGCAGCTCCAGGAGTAAAGACTAGTTTAATTGCTCAATTAATGGAAAATAAGGGACGAATTATCGCACTAGATATCAGTTCAAGTAGATTGGCTCAAATGAAGAGTCTTTTAAAGAAGCTTGGAGCAAAAAACATCGATATTGTTCAAGCAGATTCCGCTAAAGCCCATTTTAAGATAAAAGCTGACAAAGCTCTTATTGATGCTCCTTGCAGCAATAGTGGTGCTATAAGAAAAGACCCCGCCTTAAGAATCACGCTAAGGAAAATAGATCTTGATAAATTCTCGCGAGTACAGTTTTCACTAGTAGCTAATATCGTCAATTATGCGAATGAAGTAGTTTACGCGACCTGCTCGCTTGCTCCAGAAGAGGGAGAAGAAATAGTCAGCAAATTTAAAGACAACTTAATCGACTTAAAGTACTTAAAAGCCAGCAGTGGCTACGGAAAATATGCTTTTTGTAAATATGTCAGAAGATTTTTCCCGCATCTTCATCAAAGCATAGGCTTTTTTATCGCGAAAATTTCTTTATAACTAGTACTCGATAGTGAAGCGCGGAGGCAATATTCTTTCTGACCTGCAGCGAGGACACTTACTCGGCTTATGTGGTTTTGTTAAGTTCTTAAACACGTAGCCGCAGTTAGCGCACTGAGGAGGCTCCATGTATAGAACGCCTCCTTTTCTCCGAACTGTTTTTGCTATATGTTTTAAGTCCTCGTAGATGCTTTTGACTTCACGCGGATCATAAATCCCTATGGCGGCGGCAATTTCATTTACTGTTAAAGGTCTATTTGTTTCAGAAAGTACTCTCATTATCTTTTCTCTACGGCTTTCGTTTAAGCTCACGGCTATCGAGGCTTTCTAGTGTACTAGATTTTATAACTTTAACTATACAGCTCGGTGGCACGTAGTCTGTTAAATATATCGTGTTCGTCGCCCTAAATATACGATGCCCTTTCTGACGTAGCTTCTCAGCATCTATTACAAGTATTACTGGAGGTTTCTTTCTTCTAGAAGCATTGAGATACGCCTCTTCAAGCGATGAAGTTAAGTGAACTTTTAGTCGCTTCATAGGCTTAATACCTTCTTTCAGTATTCCGCTTAACGCGTCAATCGTTGTTCCGTGGTAGAGTATTTTAACTGAGTTATCTTCATTTAGCTTGATGCTCACTTGAACGCTGTGCCCGTATCTTGCCCTGATTTCGTTGCCTCTAATTTCGAACCTTTGCTTAGGGCATAGCTTTGCTACCGCTATGACATGCTCTTCTGTTAACCATGAGTAGAGATGTCTTCTAGGCCATCTTTCCTTAATTGCTCTAACTAATTCAGATATCTCTACGAAACCTTCGTTATCTAGTTTGAGTCCTATACTTTCAGGTATGTGTCTCAGTAACGCTGAGAGAAGTTTACTTAACCTAAGTCTAGTGCTCGCGTCTATTAGCAGCTTACATGGAGTATTGCAGTGAGTGGGCGACTCAGTATACTCTCCGCATACTCTACACTTGTATATGTTCTTCAGTTCTCTGTTCATTTAGATTTAAATAGGCGCTGGGTATCTGGGTGCTCCTCTCGAAGCCCTTTCTCTTAGAGGGAGACGAAGCATTAATGGGATTTTTCCTTCTTCTTCTAGTTTCTTTAAGTAGTCTCTATATTCGCTAGTGTGCTTAATATCAAACTTTATTAGCTCATACATAATGTCCCATAATTTTGCGCGAAGCTCTCTTAGCATTGGCTTAGGCATAAGGTAGAGTACCATGGGGTTCTCTAGCCAGGTATCAAAGTCTCTTATAATATCGTTTATGTACCTGCAAGCAACTCTAGTTGCCAGCAGTAGCGATAGTCTATCAGCTTCTTCGAGCTCTTTTTCCATATTCTTGAGTAGATCGAGATTCTTCTTTTGTGTCTCTATCCAAGAATTAAGTCTTGTGAAAATATCTGCTAAGCTCATAATCTGCTACTATTCTCTCTCTTCCCTCTATTTAAGCTTTCCACTCTCCATTGCTCCGCTAAAGTCTTAGTAAATTACTTCATTCAGTAAAGGTCTTCAAAATAAATAAATTTGGTGTGTACGTTGTATAGTGTGATGTGAAGTGAAGCTAGTTAACACAATAAATATACTTTCAAGTGAACGCGGAGACATAGTCAAAAGTATTTCTTCTTATCTTACATCAGAGACCCCTATACCCGAGAATACTCTCCTTATGCTTAAACTACCTAGTTCTCTTGAATTTAAACAGTTTCATCCAGAGCCACCTACGTTTATCAAAAATGTGGGAGAAGAGAAAATAGTAGGCTGGAAGATAACTCCTTATTTGCGCTTTGTTAGAAACACTCCCTTGTTTTCATACGGCATCAGGATAGATACAGAGTACGAGCTTCAAAGAAAAATAATGGAGATCAAATACATAGACTTAAAGTCTATTGGTGAAAACATATTTAAATTGAATATTTTATTGAAATCCAGCATATTAAGAAAATTTAGACTAATAGTAGGTCCCCTGCCTCAGAACTATTTTGGCTTAAAATACGAGATTATAGAAAAGAAAGGCTGTAAAGAGAAGTTGTGTAATGTTAAAGGACTAGGATTCACCAGAGTGTATATTTTTGAAAGCAAAGGCAGTTTTCTAGAGGGATCTATTAAAATAAAGCTTGAGCCCGGACCCAGATTTTTCACCATTTTGCCTCTCTTTCTTCAAGGAATTATTTCTAAGAAAGAAAACTTCATAAAAGCTAAAGTTTCAGGAGCAAAGCTTTTAGTTCTAAATAGAGTAAACTTTGATTTACCTGATTACTATTTGAGTTTAGCGAAGTAGACCTTTTTCTTTTAATATTTTGATCAGTATTTCTTTCATTACTAAGGCATCTTCATCTAGCAACGGAGACTCTGAAATAATTGTGGAGATATATCCTGTTTCAGCAATAGCTTTCGCTAAGTCCTTGAACTCCGGTCCGTAATCTTCTTCAGCCATTATACGATGTTTTCTTTCTCCTGACTCTCCAAACTCTACTCTGGTAAAGTGGCAGTGAAGATTCTTCGCAACATCACTTCCAAGCTCTCTTTCTATTCTTTCAAGAACTTTAATAAAATCGTCATGTGTTTTAAGTACTCCTTGATCTCGTGCATGTAAGTGCGCCCAGTCGATGACAGGAACGAGTATATCTATTTTCTGCGCCGCTCTAATTACTTCATCAAGGCTACCAAACTGGCTTTTCTTACCCATTACCTCGGCTCCCAGAAGTATTTTTCCCTCTATAGTACTTATTCTATCAGCTATCTCTTTGAGCGCCGAAATAAAGCGTTCAAAGGCTTCTTCAGACGATTGTCCCTTATATGCCCCGGGATGAAATACTACTATTTCAGCGCCCATCCAGCTAGCTGCTCTAACAGACTCAACTATTCGCTCGATACTTTTCTCAAACTTTTCTTTCTCCTTGCTGCATAAGTTAACATAGTAGGGTGCGTGTACACTGAGTTTAACATTAAATTTTCTAGCTTCTTCGCCGAGCTTTCTCGCATCCTCCTCTTTTATTTTGACTCCGTAAACTGCTTGATATTCAAAAGCATCTAAGCCTTTTTCTCTCAGGTATTTTGGTATACCTTCTACCTTGCCTTTGTATTTTAAAGGCTTTCCCGCAGGACCAAATCGCGGAATGCGCATATCTACTTCAAACTACACACTAGTGCTCTATACGCTTTATGCTTCTTTTCACCTCAGATATACTGGCGTAGTTCGCTAACTTTGCTGAATTAGAGCCCTGTAGGCTTTTTCAAAAATCTTTGGAAATACTTTTATAGAATACTTTCTTTCAAGTGCTACTACTTCGGGCGAATTTATGTCCTTAGTTATGCCTAAGTACTTGCCTCTCTGTATGGAATATTCTTTAAGTACTGCACGAATTTCATTAATAATCGGGTGCTCGAATTTTATTTCGGAAGATATATCAACTATTCTTTTTGCGAGAGAAGCAAATATGAAAGCTGAGTATTTTTCTTCAAGACGGTACATATGTAGGCTATTTTCACCATATTTATTTAAAACCTCTTTTCTAATGTTATAGAATTCTTTCACTTTCTCTAGACTGTATTTTATTACTTTGAGAAGCGCTTCTTTAGATAACTTGCTTTCACTCCATTTTTCATAGTAAACTATTTCTTCAACAAATCTTTTTCCCGGATCTGTTAGTTTTTCTTCGGGAAAGCCTATTGTAACTATATAGTGTACTTTAGTGTTCTCCGGTATACCGAGTATCTTTTTTACAGAATTTTTGTCAAAAGCTCCTATCCAGCAGCCTTCTAGCCCAAGCGCATGAGCCATTATTAATACATTTTCTATTGCCGCTGAAACGTCTACTAGTCTTCCTCCGCAGAAAACTAGCACCAAGGGCGCTTCCTCTATGAACTCTTGGTTAAGAGATACCTTTGTTAACTGTTTTTTAGTCTCGGGATTTGTTACAAGTATTATCTTCCAGTCTGCTTTATTTCCTCCTGATGGAGCATATGAGGCTGCTTCTAGCAGCATTTCAATATACTTCGCGGGTACTTCTCGGGAAGAATATTTACGAACACTTCTTCTTTCCTTGAGTAATTTCAATACTTCTTCAGCCTTTTTCTCCTGCACAGTAAATGTACCTTTGTTAAAACAAATATTTGTTTGGACTAAAGCTTAAGATTGCACTTAAATAGCTTAGAGAGGTTTTGCTATATAGAGATTATGTTTATTAGCAATTATTTTCACATACATTTTTGTTCCAATGGGTACTTGTGTTTCTACAACTGTTATTACTCGCTGCCGCTTTTTGTCTACTGCAAGTAGTTCTCCCTTGAGCCATCCTTTTTCAACTATTTCTACCAACACTTTTTCTCCTTTTTGATACAGTATAGGTATCATCGGACGTTTGTGTATGCCAAAGTCTTCAGGCCTTAGTATTAATTTAGTTTTATACTTCTTCTCAAGCTCTGCTAGTTTTCTATAAAATTGACCCCAGCTCATTAGTTTTACACCTCTAGGCTTTCTACCCCTCTTATGAGCCTCGTACTTTTGTATACCTAGTGCTGGCCACTTTTTGCCTGCACCTATTTTAAGGGCATACTCTATTATTTTGGGGATTTCATGGTCATTGATTCCGGGAACCCATACGGGCGCTATTAGCAGATCTATGTTGGGTTTACTCGCAATGTACTCAGCTATTCTCATTACGTGGTGTAGATCATAGCGCTCTGTTCCGGCGAGCTTTTTTGCTAATAGAGGATCCAGAGCATCTATCGACAAATTTATTCTCGAAAGCCCTGCTTCTGCCAGCTCGTCGACTATTTTTTCTGTAAGAAGCACTCCGTGAGTTTGAAGAGAAATAACTTCTACTCCTTTCACTTCTGAAAGTCTCTGGACTAGTTCCACTAAACGCGGATACGCCAGCGGATCTCCTACGGTGTCTATATGGGCCTCTATTTTCTTTTCCCCTTTAAACTTCACTATATACTCAAACCACTCTATAAGCAGGTCTAAGTCGACAACATATTCTGTTAACCTATGTCTTGACTTGGGGCCAGCATCAGTAGAACAGAAAATGCATGAAAGAGGACACATTGAAGAAGGTCTTACTTGAATGACATTAGTTCCTCTGTCAATTAACCCGAAAGCTATACACCCAATTAAGGGAAGATCTTCCACGAATACTGTTCTTCTGCAACAGGGCATTACTCGTCTATTTACTGCGAGGCAAGTCTAAATACTTTTTAGGCGAACTACTATCGTGCTGAAATACGCAGCTAAAGTATTTTTCGACGGGAGGTTAGGCGACTGGAGATATATGCAGATGAAAATCAAGTATGCTTTGAAAGCTAGCCGTATATCTACTTCAGAAAAACTACCACTTGCCTCAAGAACCGATGCGGGAGTCTGGTGTCTTGGTCAAGTAGTAGCTTTTTACTCTAATGTAGTTCTTCGGAATCTCAAAAGGATTAATGTATTTTTGCCTCGCGGACTAGCTCTTTATGCTTTAGCCGAAGTTGACGAAAAGTTTTCTCCCCGTAAAGCAGAAAGCAGAACATATGTGTACATAATACCTTACTTTGGTGAAAACATAGACACCATTAAAAGGGCCGCAGAGCTCTTTATAGGCACCCACGATTTTTGGAATTTCTCCATAGCCACTCGAAGAGAGAATACTATTAGGACAATATACAAAATAAAAGTAGAGAAAATACCTGATTTTTTAATAATTACTTTTCGAGGTAAAGGATTTTTAAATAAAATGATAAGAAAAATTGCCTGGTGCTTAGTAGCTGCAGGCAGAGGAGATATAGACTTAGATTTCATTGAAGACAGATTAGAGAGAAAAGTAGACTCCAAGGTGCCTTCACTGCCTCCAGAAGGCCTCTTTCTACTTGATGTCGAGTACTCTCCTAGAATACTTTTCAGCTATGATAAAAACACTCTAAATGATATCTTACACTACTTGAAAACTCAGCATACTCTTCTCAAGACTCTTGCTTTCCTCTGCAGTAGTTTTATCCAGAAAATATCCTCTTATTTTGAAAATACATAGAAAAACTTTAATTTAACACAAGCACGATTAGAGTTAGACATATGAGAAAATATGACGAGTACCTTAAAGCCGAAGTAAAAGGTATTTATCGAGTTGTCTTCAGAGATAAGTATCTTTCTAGACTAAGTATCTTCGTTAGACCTGTTTATGTAATACTTCTCGCCTGTCCTGAATGGGGAGACTTGGTTCTGCCCATTTACATTAATGAACCGGAGGCAATGTCTATTCAAATGGCTCTTGAAGGATTTAAGCCGCAAAGACCTCTTACTCACGACTTAATTCTTTCTATGCTTGAGTCTCTCGGAATAACTATAGAAAAAGTGACAGTTGACGGTGTGATAAGTGGAGTATATGTAGCGACTATAGTTTTACGTGATGACCGTAAATCTAAGCCCGAATACAAGTACATAGATGCAAGACCTTCAGACTCCATAGCTTTAGCTGTTAGAGCAGGCGCACCCATCTACGTAGCTAGACACCTGGTCGAGTACACTGTTCCTGCAGACCAATTCGACTATGAGGAAAATGAATCTACTTCGGAAGAAGACTCTCTTTACGAAGAGTAATAGAGAGATTTGCTGCTTAGCAATGTTAGACCATATTTAAGGCTTTTTTCTCTAATTTTCTGCAATATTTCACTACACAGTGATTTTTTATAAATTTTAATTATTAAAAAAGCTACTATATCTACCACTTTCGTAAAGTTTTCATTAAAAGAAATATAATCAAAAGAATTTAGCTTGAACGGAGGATGAAGTTTTGTACTTACTTCAATGTAAGTTTTAGCTATTTTCTTTTTGAAAGGGCCTGGTACTCCCTTAAATTGGTTAATTATTTTGAGTGTAAATGCTCTCCCTCGTTTCTTGGCTTTAATTAGCTCACTAAATCCGTTTTGAGAAAAAGCACCATACTTGCTATAAATGTAGTAGATTTCCAGTATATTTTCTAGACAAGCTCTTAGGTAAGTATACGCTGCTAAAGAATCTTTCTGATTAGCATGTTTAAGCGATTGTTTTAATAAGTAAAAACAAGCACTTACTTCGCTTGGATATTTTTTATAGCTTTCTAGTAAATTAATAAGTTCTAATATTTCGCTAGGATTTTTACCCATTAGTTTACTCTGCTCTTGGAGCTAAGAAGTATCGTAGAATTCCGCCACCAGCTATTTCAAATGTAAGCGAAATAGGCTTTGCTGTAGCGAACTCTACTGTCACTACATCAGATAGAGCCGAAGCCTTTTTGACCATATCTAGGAGGTACTCTAGGCTGTATGATGCGGTGCTGTTTTCTTGTACTTCGTATTCAAGGAGAGAGCCTCCTGCGAGAGAGAAGTCTACTGTTACTTCGCCTTTATCACTTGAAGCAGATACTCTGAGTAAGTCTTCGGTAGCCTCAAATTTTACTGAATCGCTGACTAGATCTGCGTCGGAGAGAGCGTCTTTAAGTGAATCACTGAGCATTCTGGCTTTTACTTTAAAGTCTACTTTTATTGCAGGAATTTCTTCGGCAGGTATATCTAGTATTGGAAGCGAGAAAGTTCTGTCAGCTCTTCCCATAATCTTTATTTTGAATCTGCTAGCTGATGTCGATAACTCTACTTTCTCGTCTTTTCTGGCTCTCTTCATAACCTTCTTTAATTCAGCGAAGTTTACTCCAATTACAGTTTCTTCTTCGCACTCAAATTCTTCAAAAGCTGTCTGTGGAAGAGAGAGATCTACCATTGCTATACGTGAGGGATCTAGAGCTCTTAATGTTAGTCCGTCTGGCGTTATTTTAAAGCATGCTTCATCTATTAGCGCAGCTAAGCTTTCTACAAGATATTTCCACTCCCTAGCATCTCCAAATACTAGTCTCATCAAGAGAATATCTTTTCTCCTTTATTTAAATCTAAGCTTTATTTAGCAGAAGTATATCTTGAAAAAGCCTTTGACTAGTTCAGCAAAATTACCAGGGAACATTCTTGAGCCCGGTCTTGAATGCCAAGTAGTTAGACAATTTATGTATAATATATGTAAGCATTAAGAGCAAAAGTGTTTCTATGGAAAAAATGTTTATTGAGAAAATAAGATAGTCGAGTAATAGCGCAGTGACCATAAAGCCTAGCTGGTCAACTACAGGAAACGGATGACCCCTAGGCATACCTAATCTTCTTTTTACAAACGATCCAAGTATATCTCCTAAAAGAGCCCCGAATGCCGTTACAAAGAAGAGCTGTAGTGATAATACTACGCTCTTTAAGTACTGAGAATAGAAAGTAGTCACGACAAGCTTTGCGGGGAAAAATGTCGCGGTTCCAGCGACTACTCCTGCAATAAAGCCTTCAACACTTTTTCCGTCCCCTAGAATACGTCTTCCGTCGATAAACGTTTTACCCATGTCTATAGGCGTTCTCTTTTTAAGTATTTTTGCGGCAAGAACTGGGATAGAGTTCGCAGTATATGCTGGAACTGCTATAATGGCTAGCTGCAGGACAAGAGCCTCCTTCAACATTTCTCGGTCATTTGATTTTATTACCAATATTATTTAAAATTACAGTTTAGTTCTTTTAGAACCTGCTTTAGGTAAGAAATATTTTGTGCCTGAAGACAAGAATATTAGTGACAGGTCCTGCTCCAGGTAAAATTCTCTTGAACGCTAAAGTATATTTACTCGGTAGTAGACGTGTAGACGTATCTTCTGAAACTGAAGTCTATCTCCACGTCAAAGGCTACTCTCTAGCTCGAGTAACTCACTTAGACATAGAAAACTCTTTGTTAAACCAAATTCTTCCGCCAAAGACGCATCAGTATTTGAAGATTCTCGGAGTTCCTGGAGGGATAAGAGTAATGCTTAACAAGATAACTAGAGTTTCCTTAAATAATGACAGTGTTGTAGTAAATTCTATAGATGTTTTATGCGAAGACTTAGCCGATTTACTAAAAGTAGGTGAATCAACTATAGCTTATGTCGGAGGAAAATATGGAGGTATTTTCATAGGATTTAAGAAAAAGTACGTAACAAAGTTGGAGGAAAAAGCTATTGAGAGAGGAGTTAACCCTCTTTAGACTCTAAGATCTTTCTGTACTCTTCAACTATTGTCACGCCGCTACTTGTTCCTATTCTATCTGCTCCTGCTTGAATAAACGCTAGAGCGTCTTCTGCATGCCTTATTCCTCCAGCTGCTTTTACCTTAATCTTATCTCCCGCCACTTTTCTGAGAAGAGTAACATCATGTAGCATAGCTCTTCCTGGACCAAAACCTGTACATGTTTTAACGAAATCAGCTCCTACTTCAATAAGTAGTTTACAGGCCTCTATTTTCTCTTCATCTGTCAGATAATCTGTCTGGATAATTACTTTTATTATACATCCACTGCTATGAGCAGCTTCAACTAATGACAAAAGCTCGTTTTTAAGTTCATCAATGAGCCCTGATTTTAAATACGAAATATTCATTACAGTATCGATTTCTTCTGCTCCGTCACTCACTGCCTTCTCTAGTTCAGCTAGCTTAGCTTCGAGAGTACTGTAGCCTAAAGGAAAACCTACAACAGTGCACAATTTGACGTCACTTGAGGAAAGTACATCAGAGACTCTTTTCACATAGACTGGAGGTACGACAAACGCTGCGAAGCCTATCTCAACTGCTTTCTCAGCTTCACTTAGAACTTTTTCTAGGTCAGTGTTCGGTTTTAGAACCGTGTGATCTATTTTCTTCACGAAGTCTTTCAGACTCAACATTTATCTCCACCACAAGGAATACTGTCGATATATATCCACAGTCCTCACAAATATACTGTTGGGGTGTGATAACTCCGCTTAAAGGCGTTAGCGGCTTAACTTTAAGCGATCCACACCTCGGGCACATATACGCTTTTATTTTACCCAATTTTTCACCTTACTTTGCCAGCTATTTTCAAGAAATATATAGAGCTGAATTTACTTTAAAGTTGTGGTGATGAGGAGGAGGGCTCGAGACCTCCCGGGGATGATTATTAGGCCGCGGACTGACTAATAGTAGTCTCCTAGAAGCCATATATTGCCTATATTGACATTCTCTAGGCCGGCTTTACGGGCAATAGCTAGAGCCTCCATTGCATGTCTCCTACTAGTAGGCGGAATATCATTCATTAAGTAGTCTGGATGAAAAGCTAATAGCGAAAGAGGTATCGAGGTATTCAGATCAGCTATAAAGTTAACTATTTTTTCAACTTCATAAAGATCAACGTAGCCAGGTACAAGTAAAATGCTCACTATGACCAGTGGAGGATCTTTCCTTTCCTCTATTCTTTTAGCTGCTCCCTTTAGGTTCTCGAATACTCGTTTATTATCACAGCCTGTGAGAGCCTTATATACGCTTGGAGTCCACGCCTTTACATCAAATTTTATGCATCCCCCACTTTCAAGCGATAGCTCTACGGCTTTATCGAGGAACGTAGGATTCATTAAACCGTTGGTTTCCCAGCATATTCTTAGTATGCGTTTTTCACGAGAAGCTTTCTCTAAGGCGATTTCACTAGCTCTTATTGCATGAGGCATTTGTGGTGAAGGATCCCCTCCGAAAAAACATACACATGAAACTTTTTCTCTAACTTTCTCTGCCAATTCTCTTGATGTCATAATTGGAGACATACGAAAAGTATTTTCTCTGTAGTGCCAGTTTTGACAGAAGAGACAGTCAAGGTTGCAGGCTCCGTAAAATACAGCTAAATTGTAGTACCCTCTTTCAGCTGAGGGGCAATAAGCGTACTTTGGGTATCCTCTTCCAGTACAGCCCGGACAAATCCATTCTGCTACACAGTTAGTAGGCAGTGGGTCATAGTAGCAGTCAACTATACCTTTATCGGGCGTTCCCGCGAGTCTAACTAGTCTACCTCCCTCGTTTTTTACGAGACCGCAGAATCCGTAGCCACCTTCTCCTATGACACATTCATTAGCACACATTGTGCATTTCAGTCCTTTAGGATCTCTTGGAGGTTCGAATGGAAGCCCGTACTTACCTCTGCTTACTTTATGTGCCTCCATCGCTATCTTAAGTGCTTCGCTGGGATTTTCTCTAAGACAATCAACGCAAACACCAATAGTACTTGATATTACTGGAGATCTTTTGCCACAGAGAGAGCATTCCTTTTCTTTTTTGGAAAAATACCAAGCAATTCTAAATATCATCCCACTATTTTACTGTCGAGAAAACTGATATACTTGTCTATTTACATGAGTAATTGATTATGAGAGTAGAGTATAAGGGTACTGTAATTGAAGTCATTAAAGGAGACATTACAGAAGTAGAGGCTGATGCTATAGTCAACCCTGCTAACTCTTTAATGATCATGGGAGGCGGCGTTGCTGGCGCGATTAAGAGAAAAGGAGGCGATATTATCGAGAAAGAAGCTTTAAGAAAAGCCCCTGTTCCTGTGGGTAAAGCTGTTGCAACAACAGCTGGCAAGCTGAAAGCCAAGTATGTTATTCATGCTCCTACTATGGAAAAACCCGCTCAGCGCACTTCACTTGAAGCAGTTTCTAAGGCTGTTTTAGCTGCACTCTCAGTAGCGTCTTCGATGAAAATAAAGTCAATAGCTTTTCCAGGTATGGGTACAGGCGTAGGCAGACTAAGGGTCTACGATGCAGTGAAAACAATGGCTAAATGCATTAAAGATTACTTAAACAGTGGAGCAGACTTCGATAAAATATTTTTAGTAGCCTACACTGACAGAGATTTACACGACTTTATTAAAGCGGTAAACGATGTCTTCAGAAAATAAGTATAAGAAACTCTCTCGAACACCTTTCTACATTTTCTCATATCAACTACTTTCGCCTTACTCGCCTACACCGGAGTATGTTGCATATGAAATGCTTAAACTTGCTGAAGCTAAGCCTGGGGAACTTGTAGTAGACTTAGGCTGCGGAGACGGAAACATCCTAATTGTCGCTGCCAAATATTTCGGATGCCGATGCGTAGGAGTGGAAATAAATCCCCACTTGGCAGAAATAGCTACTAGGAGAACTAAGGAAGAGGGTGTTGAAGACAGAGTCAAAATAATTGTAGGAGATTTCTTCGAGATAAACATTAGTGACGCTGATATAGTTACCCTATACCTCCTTCCTAAAACACTTCGTTTGCTTAAATACAAGCTAGCTAGAGAAATTAAACCAAGCGCTAGAATTGTTTTACACGATTATTCTTTTGAAGATATTGTTCCATCAAAGGTAGTCGAGTTAAAGTCGCACAGTCCTCTTCATATACACAAGATAATCCTCTATTATGCTAAAGACTTAAAGAACTCCCAAAGGTCGTCTCCTACATAATGTAGATTTTCTAGCACTTTTCCTTTTTTCATCTGTCTTATTTCGCTGCTAGAGTACCACGCTCTACAGACAGCAAGAGGCTTACCGTGTCTTTCGTCGACAACCACCACTATGTCTCCTTTCTCGAAATCACCTTTAATTTGAGTTATTCCTGGAGCCATTACGTCGGCGCCATTAGCTATATGAGGTACAGCACCCATGTCTACAACTACCTTCGGCAAGAGGTCTTGGTATTTCTCCTTGAGCAATATTTTCAGCGCAGGTATTGTAATATCTTCTTCCAGAATTATTAGACAAGGAGTCTTGTCGGCAATTATCACCGTCCCTTCATCAGTTTCAGCTTTCTCTACTATTTCAGCTTCCTTAATTAATTCAGAGAGTTCCGGGTATTTTTCCGCTATCTCTTTTATTAAAGCCTTCTTGTCTTTTTTGCTGAGTAGATGCCTTTTAGCTTTCACGAGTCTACTTTATTTAACTACCTTAATAAAAATTACATTAGAGTATCGAATTTAAGCTTAAATAAAAAAAGACCACTATTCATTAAGGGAGACCGTGGTCAAAGTAAAATGCAAACTTGTTAAATGGGAGGAAGTCGTAGAGTGGTGTAGAGAACTAGCAGCGAAAATAAGAGAGTCCGAATGGATTCCTGATACTGTTGTAGCTATTGCGAGAGGAGGATTTGTTCCAGCAAGACTTCTCTGCGACTTCCTCGACATTCACGAACTCTTAAGCGTACAGGTAGTCCACTGGGGAAAAGCCGCTGAAATAACTGCTAGGGCTCATGTCAAATATCCACTTAAAGTCGATCTTTCAGGAAAGAAAGTTCTACTTGTAGACGATATTGCTGATACAGGAGACTCCATTATAGTGGCAAAAGAGCACTTAACTTCAGAATGCAAACCAAAGGAAATTAAAGTAGCTACAATGCAGTGGATAAGTCCTGTGTGTAAAATAAAGCCGGACTATTATGTAGAAGATGTCAAAGACTGGACATGGTACCAGTATCCGTGGACAAGACTAGAAGACACTACCCAATTCATAGAGAAAATGCTTGGCGAAGAAGGTAAAACGAAGAAAACATGGAAGTTTAGCGAAATAGTAGAGAAGTTTAAAGAATGGTACGGAATAGACGTCGGCGAAGAATACTATAAGCTGGCTCTAGACTTACTCATAGCGAACGGTAAACTTAAGAAGGTAGAGAAAGAAGAAGAACTGGTCTACGAAGTACAGTGATGAAGAACCGGGAACAGACATATGAAGACGCCACCCATAGCTGAAATGGCGATGACGAAGCAGGGAAAGCCTAGTTGGTGACGAAGGACGTGGAGCGGCTGAGCCCCTAATTACTCTTATAAGTTTTCTTTTACCTTAACTATATGTGCCTATAGAAGAGAAGGTAGTATATTTTGAAAAATTTGCTGAAGAAGAAAACACAGAGATTACACTCAAGATAGCTAAAGAATATGCAGAAAAATATAATATAAAAAACATAGTTGTCGCCTCAACTAGAGGCAAAGTAGCAGAAAAAGCTCTTAATTACTTTGACCCCTCTAAATACAACTTAGTCATAGTAACTCATACAAGCTGGTTCAGAGAAAATATCCGCCAAGAATTTGATGAAAAAATTGCCGAGAAACTCCGAGAAAAAGGAGCACATATAGTTACGGCAGCACATGCTCTAGGTGGAGTGTCAAGAGCCATCGAGAAAAAATATGGAGGCCTAACCTTAGTGGGCCTCATAGCTAACGTGCTTAGAAGGTTCTGCGAAGGAATGAAAGTTGCCGTAGAAATTACTCTAATGGCTACTGATGCAGGATATTTTGCGCCCGGAGAAGATGTCGTAGCTATAGCTGGTACAGGTAGAGGAGCAGACACAGCAGTAATATTAACAGCAGCTCCTTCAAGAAACTTCTTCGATGTCAAGATAAAGAAAATATTAGCTAAACCTATCTTCTAACCGTAGCATATCCAGTAAACTTTACTTAGATTTTTTACTATTTACTCTAGGGATGATGAGTACTCCCGGAAGTGATTAATGAACTAAACTTACCCGGCTGACGTTCTATTATCATTAGTAAACTTCAGTAAAGTCTCCATTAGAAAGCCCGGTTTAGTTTATTCCTTCCACCGCCACCATCAGATACTTCCATTATTTTTTAATAAATTAATTTCATTAAATAATTTATTGGTAAATGTCACACTTCAGAAAAGTCTACCATTGTTTACCGATGATTTTACTGATTTAAATCAATGTAGATTTCATAAAAATGGGCAAGCCTCTCATCAGAATTTTTCTCATGTAACTTTTAAAGAAAAACTCATTATAATCTTTCCTAAAAGTATGAATTAAGTGAAGTATGATAGCTGTAATACTGGACGGGTATACTGACGAACCTGCAGGTCTCGGAGTACCTCCCTATTTAGATGTTTACCCGAGGTATGTTGCTGGAGCAATACGGAGTCTATGTCCAGATGCTACAATAAAGTACTTTACTGTAGATCAAGCTCGAAGCAATTTTGAGCATTTTCAGAAAATTTGCTCAAAAGCCTATTTACTTATTGTTATAGCCGGAGTATGTGTACCCGGAAAGTATTTGGGAGGCGATCCGATTAAGCTCGACGAATTAATTAAGTGGAGTTCTCTACTGCCAGCTAAAATAAAGATACTAGGAGGCCCTGTAGCGAAATTTGGATATGGGGGAGAAGGCGGTAAAATAGCTATTGATCCCAAGTTCTTTGAAAACTACTATGATATAGTAGTTAAGGGAGATGTGGAAATCGTTGTAAGAGACTTAATTCTCGAGAAATTCTCATTAGAGAAAGTGGACTCTCATGCCATAAGAACTAGTTATGACGAGATTAGGGAGTTCGCTATTAAGGGCGCGCTTATTGCAAAGCAGCATCCCTGCTTTGGTAAGAACCTTATCTGCGAAATAGAGACTTATAGAGGATGCCCTCGTTTTGTTGTAGGCGGATGCTCTTTTTGCACTACAGTTAGATACGGTAAAGTTACTTACAGGAGCGCAGAAGACATAGTTTTAGAGGTAAAGGCTCTGCATAATGTAGGAGTGAGACACTTTAGGCTAGGTAGGCAGGCAGACTTTTATACATATATGGCTAAAGATACCGGTAAAAGCGAGTTTCCCGAACCGTCGCCTGAAGCAATAGAAAGATTACTTAGAGGAATTAGGATAAATGCTCCCAAGTTAGAGACTCTACACATAGATAACGTTAATCCAGGTACTATTTACCACCATAGGGAAAAATCTATTGAAGTGACAAAAATACTCATGAAATATCATACTCCAGGCGATGTTGCTGCTTTTGGAATAGAGAGCGCTGACCCCAGAGTAGTGAAGCTCAATAATCTCAAGGTTATGCCCGGTGAAGCATTTGAAGCTATAAAAATAATTAATGAAGTAGGAAGGGTAAGAGGATGGAATGGCTTGCCTGAAATACTGCCTGGAGTAAACTTTGTTTGTGGTCTTATAGGAGAAACTAAGGAAACTTACTACTTGAACCTAGAGTTCTTGAGAAAAGTTTTGAGAGAAGGTCTTCTACTAAGAAGAATTAACATTAGACAAGTCTTAGCTTTTCCAGGTACTCCTATGTGGGAGATAGGTGATAGAATTATTAGAAAACACAAGAAGTACTTTAAATGGTTTAAAGAGAAAGTAAGGAGAGAGATCGATCAGCCTATGTTGACAAGGCTTGTGCCCTTAGGCACAGTATTGAAGAAAGCTTTTACTGAAAAACATTACGGTAAAGCTACTTACGCTAGGCAGCCGGGAAGCTATCCTCTTTTACTTTATTGCCCAGAAAGACTACCTCTCTATAGATACTACGATTTCGCCGTAGTGGGTTACGGATATCGCTCAGTAACGGTTGTACCATATCCTCTTGATGTAAATAAGGCTCCTACGAGTTTACTAGAGCTTGTACCAGGCATCGGTAAAAGGAAGGCAGCTGAGATAAAGCTTAAGAGGCCATTTAGGTCTCTTGAAGAAGTAGAAAAATTGCTTGAATCAAAAGAGGCACTAAAATATTTGAGTGTAGGCAAGAGACCATGAGATTAAAAGATTACTTTAAAGGAAAAATCGACGAAGATTTACTGAAATATATTCCGTCAAGCTACGATATTATCGGTTCTAGACAGAAGGCAGTAGCCATTGTTGAAATACCTCCAGAAATAGAGCACTTGAAATACGAAATCGCTGATGCTATAGTAAAAATAAATAAGCACATCAGGACCGTTCTTCGGAAAAAATCTGGCCGAAAAGGTATTTACCGTACTAGAGAATACGAGCTTCTTTTGGGAGACCCTAATACAGAAGTCTACCATAAGGAATATGGGTACATAATTAAAGTAGATCCTACTAAAGCGTACTTTTCTCCAAGAGAAAGTACCGAGCGCATGAGAATTGCTTCCCAAGTTTCTCCAGGCGAAGTAGTTATGTATATGTTTGCTGGAGTAGGGCCCTTTGGTATAGCTATTGCCAAGAAGCAGCCTTTGGTAAAGAGAATTATTGCTATTGAAATAAATCCCGACGCATTTAAGTATTTAGTTGAAAACATCAAGATAAATAAATTAGAAAAGGTTATGGAAGCTTACTTAGGAGATGTTAGAGAACTTTGCCCAAGATGGTATGGCTCGTGTGACAGAGTATTAATGCCTTTACCTAAAGGTGCTCACACATTTTTAGATGTGGCACTTCAGTGCCTTAAAGACTCAGGAGGTATTATTCACTTTTACCACTGGTCCCATGAGAATAGTCTCTATTCTGATGCAGAGAAAATTATTGACGAGTGGTGTAGAAAAATGGGTTACGATTATAAAATTCTATCTAGACGAATTGTTTTGCCATACGCTCCCAGAATCTACAAAATATGTATAGACTTTTTTGCTAAAAGAAATTAATGCTTATATTTTTCGGTAAAAAATATCAAGTAGATGTCGAAAATAGTTTTTAACCCAGATAAATGCTCAGGATGTCATATATGCGAAGAAGCATGCTCTTACAGCCACTTCAATGTAATTAACATATCTAAGAGCCGCATTAAGATATCTACAAAGTTTTCGTCAAAAGGAGTAGTTCACGAAGCTAGAGTATGTCTTCAGTGTGATAATGCTCCCTGCACTAAAGTTTGCCCTACAGGCGCCTTGAGTAAAAGTGAGAAAGGATACATAGTCTTTAACGAAGAAAAGTGCACAGGATGCTTCCTTTGCGCAAAAGCATGTCCTTACGGATTAATTTTTACGCATCCTGAGCTCAAGATTCCTCTTGTCTGCGATATGTGTGGCGGAGACCCTGTATGCGTTAAATGGTGTCCTATGGGAGCTCTTGAGGTGAAATAATGGAGTTTAAGGGAGGTTGGGTCGGTAAAATACTTAGGGTAAATCTTACCGAAGGTAAGATAAAGACACAGAACTTATCTAAAGACTTGGCTCTAAACTTTATAGGAGGAAGAGGATTTGCTATAAAGATTCTTTGGGACGAGCTTCCAAGAGGAATAGATCCTCTTTCTCCAGAAAACAAGCTGATAGTAGCTACAGGTCCTGTTACAGGAACTCTTGTACCTAGTAGCGGCAAAATTGTCATAGCATCGAAGTCTCCCTTAACTGGCGGCTACGGCGACGGAAACATAGGCTCTCTTATCTCAGCTAAGCTCAAAATGGCCGGTTACGACGCTATAGTAATTGAAGGAGCATCTAAGACTCCCGTATATCTGCACATAACACCAGACTCTGTTGAAATAAAGAAAGCAGATTACTTGTGGAATAAAGGTGCTATTGACGCAGATGTTGAACTTCGAAAAGAATACGGTTTTGATGTAGGAACACTAGTTATAGGTCCTGCCGGAGAGAACTTAGTTAAAATATCTACAGTAATGTCAGAGTTCGGTAGAGCGGGCGGAAGACCTGGCATGGGCGCTGTTTTTGGCTCGAAGAAATTAAAAGCAATTGTATGTGAGGGCTGGAAAGACATTCCTGTAGCAGATCTAGATACAGTAGTAAAGCTGTACAAAGAGGCAGTAGATTTTCTAAAGAAGTCTCCGGCATACGGAAAGTGGATTCGTCAAGGAACTATGATGACTATTGAGTGGAGCCAAGAAGCATCTGTTCTACCTACATACAACTTTAGTGAAGGATTTTTCGAAGGATACAGCAAAGTCGGCGGAGAAATTATGGATAAGGAATATAAAGTGCTCAGAAAAGGCTGCCTCTTCTGCCCCATGCCCTGCGGCAACGTCTGTATTGCAAGAAAAGGCAGATATGCAGGAGTATGGGGCGAGCTAGACTACGAGAACGTAGCTATGTTTAGCTCGAATCTAGGAATAGACTCTATGGACGCTGTCATTAAGATGAACTTTATGGCTGACCAGTTAGGCTTAGAGGCTATTTCGGCTGGGTCGGCTATAGGTTTCGCCATGGAGCTTTATTCTAAAGGAATTATTTCAGCCAAAGACACAGGAGGCCTTAAGCTTGAGTACGGAAATGTCGACGCAGCAATTAAGCTTATGGAAATGATAGCCTATAAAAAAGGATTTGGCGACCTGCTTGCAGAAGGAGTGAGAGCCGCTGCCGAGAAAATAGGCGGCAAGGCTATTGAAATAGCAATGCACGTTAAAGGACTCGAAATATCTGCCTATGACTGCCACGCAGCGCCCGGTATGGCTTTAGCCTACGGTACTTCGCCTATCGGCGCTCACCATAAAGATGCTTGGTTCATAGCCTGGGAGCTCAAAATGGGTAGAGACGTAATATCGAGAGAGAAAGTAGAGAGACTTATCGAAATGCAACGAATAAGAGGCGGTATATTCGAGACTTTTACTGTCTGCCGTCTGCCATGGATAGAACTAGGCTTAGGCTTAGACTATTACGTCAAAGCATTCAACGCTATTACGGGACTTAACTTTACTCTTGAAGATCATTATAGAGTAGCTGACAGAATATACAACTTGATAAGAGCTTTCTGGATAAGAGAATATGGCGAGTGGAGCAGAAAATACGACTATCCTCCCGAGAAGTGGTTTAAAGAACCACTAACTAAGGGTCCTTTAGCTGGACGAAAGCTTGACAAAGAGAAATATGACCAGCTACTCTCCTACTACTATGAAGCAAGAGGCTGGGATGAAAACGGTGTGCCTAAGAAAGAGACTTTAAAGAAACTAGGCTTAGACTACGTTATTAGTGAGTTAGAAAAAATAGGCTTAACGTTAAGGTAGTTATCTCCAAGAAGTACCTACTATTTTTTCGAATTCTTCGAGGAATTTGCTCCAGTATTCTTTTGCTGCCTCGACTTTGTTTTTCTGTACTTTCTCTAACCACTTTTTAGCTGTCTCGTTGCCTTTCTTCGCTTCATCTTCGACGTATGTTACAAATATGTCTATTGTTCTTTCTCCTTCCCAGAAAACTGGTTTGCACCCTGCCTTGACATCATATTCTATTACTTTCTTTACTAGCTCTTTGCTGTGCTCGTATAGATTTACGTTTGTGCCTAGTGCTGTGTTGAATAGCTTGTCAGCTATCTTCTCCCACCATCCTCTGTGGAATCTGCAGAAGCCATAGTTCTCAGAGTAAAGTTCTTTGAATAACCTGTCTGCGCAGACTTTGGCGAACTCTTCTGGCTCCATAAATGGTGCGTGGTATTTTGTCATGAATGTTCCTTGGAATGGTAGTGGTACTAAGAAGGCTGGGTCCCAGTACTGGCAAGGTGTAATTGCTCCTTTCTCGCCGAAAGGTACATAGACTGCTAAGTCTTCAAACTTCTTTCCTAGCTTCTCTACTCTATCTTTGTATTTTTCAGTGAGCTTGTGTGTAGCAGGTCTGCTTCCTTCACCTATTATCTTGGCTACTTCTGTTTCAGCGAAAGCTATTTTTTCAGCTAGCTGTGCTACTAGCTCAGCGTTGTGTTTAGAGTATTCTAGTTTGAAGTTCTCTATATCGAAGTATGGTTTCCCGCTGACGCCTAGTTCTTCGGGCTGAAGTAGTCCTAGGTGTAGAGCCTCTAGTACCCATGCAACAGTGTTGCCGAACTCTATGGCGTCAAATCCCATTGCATCTACCGCGTGAACAGCAGTGTGTGCTGCGTCGAGATCAAATATTCCGCACAGAGGTCCATTTGCGCTGTAAGGCTCGTAGTCGACTTTATAGGGTCCTTCAACTTTCTTACATACTGCTACACATGGCTCGCCGCATGTCTTGAAACTCTTCTTTTCGATTATTCTCTCGTTGAACTGTTTGAGATAGTGGTTAACGATATATTCGTTGTACATTTTCATTCTGGTTTCTATATCGAGGTACATCTGCCTCCAGTTGAACATTAATGTTCTGTCTTTTAGTGTAGAGTAGTTTCCGCCGAAAGTACCCCCTGACTTTATCTTCTCATTATAGCGGTACTTTACTGTAGCCGAAGTAACTGCTTCGCTGTACTTTTTACCTAGTGCTTGAGAGAACAGTTCGTCTAGCTTCTTTATGTCCTTAACTAGCTCTACTTTCCTCCAGTCGTAGTCTCCTCCAAAGGCAATAGCTACAACATTGTGGGCTCTGTAGAGAACAGATCCTCCTCCACCTCTTGCCATCCAATCTTCTGCTCCCTCGTCTACTTCACCGTTACGTATTACAGCTGAGAAAAGTCCGCCGTTATTCGTATTTAGGGCTGCAGGCCCTATTACAGCTATTCTGAAAGTTAAGTATTTTCCATCTTTAATGTAAAAGTCTTTTATTTTCTCTAAGACATATTCATGAAGTGCGTAAACTCCTTTTTTATCTTTATATTCTTTGAATATTTTCATTAATTCTTCTTTGCTTATAGTCTCCCATTTAACTTCTATTCCTTTTTCTGTACCCTTTAGCGCTACTATTAGGGGCTTGTCGCTTTTACCCTCTATTGTAATGTAGTCTACTCCAAGGTATTTGAATGCATATGCCGCTCCTCCCATTGTTGATACATAGAATCCTCCTGTTAATGGTGATCTAAAGCATCCGATGAGCCTATGAGATCCTGGTAGAACTCCCCCAGCTAATTTGCCCATTCCGAGGCACAGAACATTATGTTCATCGTAGATATCGTATTTGTGGCTCTCGTAAAGCTCAAGGTGGCAGTATATTCCCCAGTCAACGGGCCCTAGGATGTCTTCTCTATCTACTTTCTCTATTCTGATTTCGCGTTTACTGACATTTAAAAATGCAACTTTATTTTCCATACAGCACTACTAACAATTGGAGAGTTATAAGACTTACTAGCTGAAATCAAGATTCTCTATAACTATTTTCTCAGGTACTTCGACTACGTATCGTTTATTGTATAAGAAGCAGTTAAAGAAACTTATAAAATATCTAGGCTTAGATGAGCCCTGCCTTTTTGGCCCAAGAGACGTATCCTTTGCGGGCTAGTGTGAAGAGATTTGCTCTAGCTTTGTACTTGATGTCTCCCTGCTTATACATTTCCTTAAATGTCTTCATGTATTCTTCTTTGTTTTTAGCTGATGTAAGTGCTTCAACTGCTTTCTCTGTCATAAATAAGTCCACGTCAGCCTTGTGGTGTTCGCCGAACTCTACTTTAATAGTATCTTTTAACTTCTCTACGTGGAATATTTTTCCGGCAATGTAGTAGTTTAGTATAGATCCCTTCTTTAATTCGCTGAATATTTCTGGGTGTACTGCAAGATATGATGCTAGTTTCTTGCTTATGTCTTCTTTTTCTTCGGCTACTTTTTCTACTTTAATTAAGTCTTTAATAAATACTACTAGATCCATGGCCTCATAGGGTTTTCTCTCAAGCTGTATTCCGTATTTAAGGTTTCTGTAGCAGAATGGACAGCAGGATAACAGAATTTCTGGCTTTATTTCATCAAAGTCTTTAAGTCTGTATTTTGCTACGTCTAATGAAAGGTCGGCATGCGAAGAGATGATAGATCCTCCACAGCATATAGTGTATTCTCTTGTTCTGAGGGGTTCTACGAACTCTACATCAGGTATAGCCTTAATGACGTTTCGTGGAGCCTCGTAGACTCCGCTGTGTCTGCCTAAGTGACAGGGGTCGTGGTAACTTACTCTAATTCTTCTTCCGGGAGACTTAAATGAAATTCTCTTTTCTTTTATAGCAGTGTCTAGGAGTTCTACTGTATGGACTACTTTTATGTCGGCTTTGTATTTCTCTATGTAGTGTTCACGGAAAACTCTGTAGCATCCCGCACAGGATGTTATAACGTATTTAGCTCCAGTCTTCTTTATTTGCTCAATGTTATGTTCTATAAAATCTTTTACATCTTTTTCTCCTCCTATGATCATTGCCGCGAAGCCGCAGCACCACTCATCTTCTAAGAGAGTGAAGTCTATTCCGAGTTTAGATAGTATTTGAACCGTTGCTTGAGCTATTTCTGTCGTAATATGATTAGCTGTACATCCTGCGAAGTAAACATATTTCGCGTGCTCTCCTACTTTAACATTCACTTGGTCTGAGATTTCATCAAGCCATTCAAGTCTATCTTCGTGTAGCTGCTTGTACGGGTTGTAGTTCTCCTTTAGTGATTTTATTACTGTACGGTGAGTATCCATTATTAAGCCGTTTTCGTATAGGTCTTTTCTGAAAGCTTCCATTATTGATACAAAGTCTACTCCTTTACCCATTTTTGCTATACAGACTTCGCGGCAGAGTCCGCACTCGAGGCATGTGTAAATATATTCTACGAAAGATTTGTCGGGTTCTAGTCTACCTTCAACAACTGCTTGGATATTTAGTATACGTCCGCGTGCAGTGTAGGCGTCGAAACCTAGGAGCTCTCTTATAGGACATACTTTGTATATGTTTTTACCTGTAGAAGCTATTTTGACAGATTCTCTGCATTCTTGGCATCTAGCACAGCTGTAAAGCTCGTCTAAAACTTCTTTAATATATTTAAGCTTCATACACATCACCTAGAATCTTAAATGCTCCAGGATTCATTATGCAGTTGGGATCTAGCGCCTTCTTTATTTTAACTAACACGTTCCACCACTCTTTTCTTAAAAGCTCTACTACGATTGGGTAAAGCCCTACTCCTGTCCAGTAAAAGCATCCTCCGTACTTAATTACCTCTCTCTTTCTTTCTTCCCAGTACTTTAGCACTACTTCTCGCTGTTTCTTGTCTAATGAACTAAAGTATGGGTGAGCTGTGAATACACATACTGTTCTTCCAGCGCACATTGCTGTTATTATGTACTTTATTCCAAACTTGTCGAACTTATACTTCTTAAATAATTCAACTGACTTCTTAGTCGCTTCAACTATTCTCGTAGTTTCAAGTAGGTGGCAGGACCCAGCCCATTCGGGGCCCCATTCAAATAGAGGAGTTATCATCTCGTATTTTGCGTTCCAGAACATTTCCGGAAACATCGTACCTAAGTCGATGCCTCCGTGTTTTACCGCTATTGAGTCAAGGTACTCTTTAATGGCTTCACCTATCTTCTGTGTCTCGGCTTCAATCACATATACGAAGAGAGCTTCTATACCAGTAAAAGCTGTGGCAGCGTCTGGGAGTATGTACTCTATGCTTTTTCTATTACATAAAATAACTAAGTCTTCGGCGAGCCCTGTTCTCTGAATTTGATAAAATGCTCTAGCACAGGATTCTAAGTCTTTATATCCAAAACACCCATAAAGCACTGCTTCTGGCTTAGGGTATACTTTCAGCGCTACCTTCGTTTTTACTCCAAGTATACCATGATCCCCTAGGAACAAGCCTGTAAGATCGGGGCCGAAACAATATCTAGCGAATCGCTTAGCGTAAGGATTTACTGCAGTACCTGTCTCTAGCACTTCTCCGGTAGGCAAAACTACTTCAAGCGATACTACGCTGTCCGGGGCCTGCCCCCACTTAGCTCCTCCAAGACCTGTAGAATTACATGAAATGGATCCTCCTATTGTTGCAGCGTGCCCGCTGTAGGGACCTCGGTATCCTAGTTTGTATCCCCTTTTATCTACTTCATAAAGTAAATTAGCCCACGTTATTCCCGCCTCTGCTTCAACCACTAACCTGTCTTCGTCTATATCTAACACTTTATTCATTCTTGTCATGTCGATCATTATACCTCCTTTGAGAGGTAGACAGGCACCACACATGGATACTCTACCGCCTGTCGCCATTACCGGAGTCTTTGTTTCGTTAGCTAGCTGAACTATACTGACTACTTCGTCTACACTTTTCGGTCTTACAACTATGTCTGGTTTATGTGGAGGAAGAGGTGACGCATCCCGTGAATACGCTATAAGAACATGTTCTTCATCGCTGACATTCTGTTCTCCCACTATTTCTTTCAGCTTGTCATATAGAGGGTGATGGGGCATGAAGATCTAGAAATACTTCTCGACAGGCGTATAAATTGTTTTTCACAAAAGCTTAAATTTCACGCTACGAGGTAGAGAAATAGTCAATGACGAAAACTGGATGATGAAAAAGGCTAAGTGATAAAGTGATCGACCGGATGCTCTCTGACGTTTTATTCACGGAAAATGATAAAAGTTTAGAAGCAGATATGTAATCAATGATTTGGGCTGGCGTAGACGGCGGCGCTACTAAGACTCTAGCTGTCGTTGTTTCAGAGAAAAGGGAAATCGGTGTAGGCATAAGTGGTCCATCAAATTACCATGATGTAGGTCTGGAAAAAGCTGTCGCAAACCTTCGCGAAGCACTAGATCAGGCTCTAAGCCAAATAGGAGGAAAAATGCCTGTGACTTCTGCGTGCTATGGTCTAGCTGGCCTAGACTCGCCCAGTGACTTTACAGTAGTTGAAGAAGCAATTACAAAAGTGAAGCTGGCTGACAAAAACTTCGTTGTACATGATTCAGTTATAGCTATATACGGCGCTACCGGAGGAAACAAAGGAATAATTGTTATAGCTGGAACAGGCTCTGTTGCCGCAGGTCTTGACGATAAAGGAAACTACATTAGAGTAGGAGGATGGGGTCCTCTGCTAGGAGACGAAGGCAGCGCCTATATGATTGGCAGAGAAGCACTAGCACATGCGCTTAAAGCTTACGATGGAAGAGGAGAAAAAACAAGTCTTCTTGACAGAATTATAGAGAAATACAATTTAAAACAGGTAGAAGAAATAATTGATATTTTCTACAGAAAAGGCGTTTCTGTAACTGAAGTAGCTTCATTAGCCAAAATAGTAAGCGAAGAAGCGCTTAAAGGAGACAAAGTAGCGAAAATGATTTTAGAAAAGGCCGCGAAAGAAATAGCTTTACACATAGTAGCTGTATATAAGAGACTTGGTTTTCGAGAAAAAATTGACGTAGCCCTAATAGGAGGAGTATTTAGGGCAGGAGAACTAATACTATCTCCTCTCAAGAAATATCTTGCAGAAAAATCTATTGAAGTCAATTTAATTAAGCCAAAGTACCCTCCAGCTATCGGCGCTTTAATAATAGCTATTAAGAACACTGCCCCCGAGTTTTTATCTGCAGAAATACTGGAAGAAGCAAATAAGGCTGTAGAAAGATACTATGGTTAGGTGTAAAGACTGTATTTTTTACGAAGAGGTATTTGCTGGAACAGGTACGTGTACATGTAAGAAAATCTATATACTGCAGCCGGAAATCGAAAGAAACTGTGAGGAGTTCGTTCCAAGAGATGTTCTTAGAGAAGATTTCTTCGATAGAGTACTTCCTCAAATATCTAAAGTTAAAAGAAAAAAGAAAGAGGGATTTCTTGCGAGGCTCAAAAAGTATTTAAGTAGGTAGGGTGTCATTCTGAGAGAATAAAACAAGTGGTACTCATGTTTGCAGCTAGTTACGATGAGATAGTTATAAACTCCAAGAAAAGAGTCACTATATTCGATTTCCCATTAAAATTTTATAAAAAGTACTTAGCTGATAAACTAAAGTTTGTCAAAGTACTTTCCATTAAGAGAAAATATAGCTATTATTCTGGACCCAGAATCCTAGTTAAAGTAAATAAGAAAGACGCCGATGAAATACGCGCTTATCTATTAGTAGTCTTAAGTGAAGACTACGATTGGAATTTATTAGAATATGAGGAAAACTCTATAGAATGAACTTGGACTTCTGTGTAACCACTAATAGGGGTCTTGAAGATATCACAGCTAAGGAGCTCTTAAAGTTACTGCCTTCTGCAAGCAACATTAGGATCGGAAAGTCTAAAGTATTTTTTAGCGCTGATGAAAAGGCTATTTACATAGTTAACTTGCTTGCAAGAACAGTACATAGACTGCTTTGGATATTAGGCGAAGATAGATGCAGGACACTAAGTGAAATATACAGATATACATGTTCGCTTGATTTCACGGAAGTTATTGATAGAAATCAGAGCTTTGCTGTTAGAGCAGAAAGATCAGGGAAACATAATTTTACTAGTATTGATATAGCTGCAACAGTAGGTCAAGCAATAATAGATAGCTTTAGGAGAGACACAGGAGTCCGCCTTAAAGTCAATTTGAAGAATCCTGATGTGGAGTTCTTCTGCTATCTCGTCGACAATGAATTCACTATAGCTGTAAATACAACTGGAGACTCGCTTCACAAGCGAAACTATAGAATATACGATCACCCTGCTGCAATAAAGACAACTATCGCTTCAGCACTAGTATACCTCTCTGGATGGACTAAAGATCACGTATTCTTGGACCCTATGTGTGGCGGGGGCACTATTCCAATAGAAGCTGCGCTTATTGCACGAAACATTGCACCAGGTATTTTTAGAAAAACTTCTTTCAGCTTCGAAAAACTAATGTCATTCGACCGCAGCAAATACGCTAAGTTACTAGATATTATAGAAAAAAGTTCTAACAGAGGGAAATATTCTATCTACGCTATTGAAATATCACCTAAGCATTTAAGAGGAGCCATAGCAAACGCTAAAAGCGCCGGAGTAAGAAACACAATAAAGTTTATTCAAGGTGATGCTCGTCACCTTGAGAAATATCTCGATGTCTCTCCTGAATATGTTGTAGTCAACCCACCTTATGGAGTAAAACTGACTCGGAGGGAATATATACCAATTCTCTATAAAGAGTTTCTCAAATCCTTAAAGTCCTTGGTGGACCACTGCACACTAGTAGTTATTACTGCAGCTTTTAAAGAATTTGAAAAAGCATGTAACTTGCTGAACGCAGAAATTATAGAGAAAAGACGTGTGCTTCACGGAGCCTTAACAACACAGGTCTATAAGTGTATTATATAGCTCGGCGCCCGCTTTCATCCCATCCCAATAAGGGGCGTCGGCGGGCGTCGCGGGCACTTATATTTTCTCGTCGACGCAAATATATTTTCGCCTAAAGCAGTCTTTCTGTGGAAGAAATCTCCGTAAAAATTGCAAAGGAAGTTAAAGAAAAATACGGAGAAATAGTTTTAGGGATTGGCGTAATCGAAGGAGTCTCTGTTAAGCCGAGTGGTCCTCAGGAAAGAAGTTTGTTGAATAAAGTCACGTCTATAACTAAGTCAAAATACTCGTTAGAGTCCCTTAAAAACAATCCAGTTATCAGAGCGTATAGAGACTTCTACTGGAGACTAGGAATAGATCCCACGAAAACTCGTCCAGCGAGCGAAGCTCTAGTTAGGAGAGCTCTCCGAGGTAAAGTCCCCCTAATAAATAATGTAGTTGATGCAGGTAATGCCGCATCAATGGAGACTTTAGTACCTATAGGCCTCTATGATTTAGACAGAATAAAGGGTAATGTAGAGCTTAGATTTGCTAAAGAAAACGAGCTATTTCTGCCCATTGGAGGAAAACCTGAAAATCTGTCTTCTAGCAACATTGTACTGGCTGATGAAGAAAAAATACTTCATGTTTTTCCTCATAGAGATTCACAGCTAACAATGATTAGAGACTTCACAAAGAATGTTTTAGTGGTTTCATGTGGTGTGCCTGGAGTACCAGAATCTCTTGTAGAAACAGCGCTAAACAAAACAGTAGACTATATTCTGATGTTAGCAGGAGGTAAACTTATCCTTAAGAAGATAATACATTAGATTTAAAGTCTTCAAATCCCTTGAATTTTGAAATATATTCTTCCATAATTTCTTTCTTTTTCTCCTCGGTTACATACACTACAACAATACCTTTGTGGGGTTGACCATAGACGACAAAAGATTTCAACGGAGCTTCAACTATTGCAGGAAGAGTCAATAAATCTTCTTCGCCTTCCACTAAGATAGCATACTTTTTCTCAAAATTAATAGCGTGTAGAACTCTTCTAAGCGTTAAGTACGCTTCTGAAGTTATGGTTCCCGGAGGATTTTTAACAGATATTTTAATATAATTCTCTATGATTTTCTTTACTCTATAGTCTTTTTGTCTTAAAGTTTTGTAGTCTATAACACATACTTCAGGCTCAATGTTATTTGTAAAAACGTTGTAGGTAACAAAGTCGCCTACAGTTATTAGTATAGTTTTGTCATGCGACGCTATAATTCTCTTGAGTACGCTTATAGTGTAAGCAGGTGGGCCTTCGATGAGCTCGCCTAAGGGATTCTTTAGCTTTCTTCTCAGTTCCTCTGTTAAATATATCGCCACAGCGAGTATATTGACACAGCTAGAGATAAATACTCTTCCCACTAAACGTAGTACGAGAAGTAGTGAAAGTATATCCTGCTGAAAAAGAATTAGGTCCGGTTGAATATAAGCTAAAAATCAAAAGAAGCGATGAGAAAATAGAAAAGCTTGCTACTCAGCTTAAGTATAGGCTCGGCGAAGGAGGTGGAGAAGCTTTCTTAGTTTTGGGAGTCACTGATGATGGAAGACCTCTTGGCTTAAGCGAAGAAGAACTAGAGGAGTCTCTCAAAGTCCTAGATGAGGCTACTAAGAGAATTAGTGCTGTGTGGAAGATAGTTCAAGTAGCTCAAGGAAAACGAGGCAAAGTAGTCGAAGTATTTATTAGGAGATGTAGAAAAGATTCTCCTCCAATATTCCTAAATATCCCTGTGCTAGGCAACGTGGACAGCGGTAAATCCACTCTTATAAGTGTTCTGTGTACAGGAGAGCTAGACGACGGAGATGGCTTAGCTATGTCTAAAATAGCTAGATACTTACATGAAATTAAAAGCGGCAGAACGTCATCTATCACTCCCAACTACTTAGGCTATGATATTGAGGGAAACATAGTTAATCATAAGCTTTTAGATCCTTTGGAGGAGTCAGAAATTTTCTTAAAAAGTTCTAAAATAATTATTTTAATAGACTTAGGTGGCCATGAGAGATACCTTAGAACTACATTAAAGGGAGTTATGGGCAGGGCGCCAGACTACGCTATGCTTGTTGTCGCAGCAAACGCTGGCTTAATAGGTATGGGAAGAGAACATTTAGGTCTTCTTGTAGCCCTAAAAATACCATTCTTTACTGTGATTACGAAAAAAGATTTGGTACCTCCAGAAATATTGAATAAGACTCTTGCTGAGCTGTATTCTATTTTAAAAATGCCAGGAGTCAGAAAAATACCGCTTCTTGTTGAAAATGAGTCAGATGTAGTCTTAGCAGCAAGACTTATTCCTAAGTCTAGAGTCGTCCCTATATTTATTGTATCTAACGTAACCGGAGAAGGTCTACATCACGTGGAAAAATTTTTAAATCTTCTGCCACCCAGAATGAGATGGAAAGAAAAAAGAAAGCGTAGCTTCTTAATGTACGTAGAGCATACATTTAATGTTAAAGGAGTAGGGCTTGTTGTAAGCGGTCTGATATTAGAGGGAGAAGTTAAGGTCGATGAAAAAGTATTAATAGGACCCGATGAACACGGTAAATTCCACTTAGTTAAGGTGAAATCTATTCATGTTAATAGAGTAAACGTAGAAGAAGCTCATGCTGGAGAAGAGGCTTGCTTAGCTTTACAGGGAATAGACCCCTGTTTTGTTAAAAAAGGTATGTGCTTGCTCTCTCAATCATCAAATCCATCTCCTGTGAGATCCTTTGAAGCTGAAGTTAAAATACTCCACCATCCTACGATGATAAAGCGCGGCTATCAAGCTGTATGTCATATTCATACAATTAGGCACGCCGTAGTTTTCGAGCAATTATCTAAGGAGCCTTTAAGAACAGGAGATACTGCATACGTTAAGTTGAGATTTCTCTATCATCCGTGGTATATCAGAAAAGGTGACGTATTTGTTTTTAGGGAGAGCAGAACTAGAGGATTAGGCATTGTAACTAAAACCTAAATAACTTCTTTTACAATACTATAATCACTGCGAGACCATGACAAAGGCCAAGAAGATAGTAACTCTCCTTGACGAACACCAAGCTAAAGTAGGCTATCGCTTTGTACTGTATAGTATACCTGATGTATGTAAGAAGAGATGTAAATTATTCAAGGCGTGTCTGTCTAAACTTAAACCTGGCAGAACGTATAGAGTTGTATCTGTGAGAAAAAAGAAACACGTATGTCCTTTAACCAATAGACCTGCCGTAGTAGTAAAAGTTGTTGAAGAACCTTTGCAAATAGCTCTGCCTTCAAGCAAAGCTATTGAAGGAATTACTTTGGTTTATAATGAGGATTTCTCTCAGTGCCCCTACAGAAATCGATGCAGATATTACAGGTACTGCAACCCTGCACCAGCTGTCACTAAAGGCACTAAAATAAAAATATCTAAGGTCTTATCCAAAATAGAATGTGTCCTGGGGCACAGCCTGGTTTTAGTTGAAGTTCAGGCAATAGATGATGAAAAGCGGGCTGGAGAAGAATGATCGAAACGATTTGCGCTGATTTAAACTTCTACTTTGACTCTTATCTTAACAGCGTGCTTTCTACTAAGGTAAACTAGCATTTTGATTACTTCTTCTTGAGACATACCTGTACTTCGGGAAATTTCGTCTATAAGCGTGTGGAAAGGTATTGTTCTAGAGCTCTTAGACATTAATGAGAGGACAGACAGTACTTTAGCATAGTCTTTTGAAGATTCTTCTCCAAGTATCTTCTCGTATATTTCTATTGTTTTTCTCACTTCGTTTTCTAGCCCGAGAACTTCTTCGGAATACTTTCCTTGGGCGAGACCAGATACAGCTTTAATGACTTTACTCTTAATACTTTTGATTTTCTCGAAGTTCTCTTTAGCTATTTCAGCTTTGTCAAAAGTTACTAGAGGTTTTACCTGATAATATAGCTTTAAAGCTGCATCACACATTTCTGTTATTTCTATTAACTTTCGTTTGTAATTTTGTTCAAATCGATGAATTAGGCATTTTAGCTCTCTAGTATATTTCTTGAGTTCGTCTGCAAGAGCATAAGGGTCTGGAACTGAAGGGTTTTGGAGTGTTCTAAGGGCTTTATGTCTTACTTTGACTATTGAGCTGTGGATAGAGGGATCTATTTTCTCTATTATAGGTAAGTTTTCTTCTATTTTACTTAAAAGTCTCTTCAAGTTCTTTTCAGCCTCTAAGCACTCCTCTAGGCCTCTAGCATAGCGGGCCAATAAGTCTAGGTAGTTTTTCAGCTTTGCGCTGTATTCTTCAAGATTTCTCTCCAAGCTCAGCGAAGCTGACTGTATCGCTGGGGGAGGAGGAGGTGTATGAGATTTAATAAAACTGTTGAATAAGTTTTTAACTACAGAGCTCTCATTTTTAGAGTATCTTTCAGAAAGAAGATTTATTATACTTTCTATTCTCTTTTTTAATTCTGATACTTCATTAGCTTTTTTAGATAGTTCATTCAATAGGGAGTCAAGTGATTTTTCCTCTGCTACAACTTTAAGCCTCACGATGATACCTTTTGTGCAGATAGTATTTAAGTAACGTTTAAGATACTAGAGTAATTTCAGAGACTAGTGTAGTAAATCTATTTCCTCCTACATGGTATATCAATTTCACTTTACTCAAATCCCAGCATTTATCGAAAAGCTCTTTTTCCGCATAAGCTTCAACTATTTCTCCTACAAAGAGCACGTGGTCTCCTGTCTTTAACTCCGCCTTAACAACGCACTCCATGTTCGCCACGCAGTTGGCTAAAAGCGGAACTTTTATTTTCTTAGGTTTCATTAGCTTAAGACCATACTTTGCTATTTTATTTACTTCTTCTCCGCTTTCTCTTCCGCAGGCAAAAGTTTCTCTAAGTAGCTTCCAGCTAGGTATGTTTACTCCGAATTCTCCTGTTTCCTTTATTAGTTTATAGGTATATCTTTCAGGAGCTATACTTACAGCTAGTAGCGGGGGAGAAAAGCTTGTAGGCATGCACCAAGCAAATGTCGCAACATTTACCTCGCCGTCTTTGCTAGCTGACGTTATTAGAACTGTGAGTTTAGGGTGTAAGAGACGATAAGCAAATGCTTTACTTACAGACCGCTTCATCGCTATTTTTATACGTAAAAACAGATATTAACTTAATTAACTAAGTTTCTAGCGAAAAAATTGAATAGAGAAGTAAACCACGATGATATCTATTTAATTGAATTCTCTTAGTTTACTGTATGTCTGTTGAGGAAGCTAAGAAAAGAGCTGCAGAAGAGTCCTCTAAGTTAGTTAAAGACGGTATGGTTTTAGGACTAGGCTCGGGAAGTACAGTAGCTAAGCTAATTGATATACTAGCTCAAAAATTAGGTACTGAGCTGACAGAACTTTATGTTATACCAACCTCATATGATACAGAATTTCTTGCTCGACAAGCAGGCTTTAAAGTAGTTTCACTAGAGGATCATCTTCCTGAACTTGCTATAGACGGAGCAGATGAAGTAGACAGAGAGTTTAATTTAATTAAAGGTGGAGGAGGCTGCCATACGAGAGAAAAAGTAGTAGATTACTCTTCGCAAGAACTCGTTATTATAGTAGATTACACGAAACTCGTGGAAAAAATTGGCTTGAACAAACCTATACCAGTTGAAGTGCTTCCTTTTGCCTTAAGACCTGTTAGAAAAAAGTTATCTGAATATGGAAAAGTAGTCCTACGATATTCAAGTAAAGGCAAATTAGGCCCAGTAGTGACAGACAACGGCAACTTTATTCTAGATCTCTATTATGGCAAAGAAGTAGAGAATGCAGAAAGCCTTGAGATTTCTATTAAGGCAATACCGGGTGTCGTTGAAACAGGGCTATTTAGTGGCAAGAAAGTGAAAAAAGTTATTGTAGGGTATCCAGATAAAGCACAAATTCTTTCTAAATGACCTCTACTAGACCAGAATACTCTCTTAGCCCTACGGCTATACTGTAGTATTTTTCTTCGCCGTCAATTATCTCGAGTAAAAGCCCCTCGATAAGTACCTTCTCTTCGTTATCAAATACACCACAGTATATGCCTTGAAAACAAATAAGTTCTCTTATATCTATACTTTTAGTTTTTTCAACTTTAATACACCTTATTGCATAAGTATAAGGAAAAAATAAAGACCGCGTATTATCCAATATGACTGCTTCAACACGCACCCTGTCTATGATCTTGTAGCCGTATTTGCCATACTTTTTGTCAATTTCATGCGGCTTTAAAACATATGATAAAGAAAAATTCTTTCCGCAAAAAATTCCTCTATTTACTCTCCTCAGACAGATTTTTTCAGCTAGTTTTAGCGGTACACGGTAAACTTTAGACATCCTTTTAGCCCACTTCTCGTAAGGTCTCTCAAAATTCATTTCTTTGAGTACTTTGTGTACTCTCCAAGAATTCTTAATGCCGTATACTACTAGATTTATATCGGATATTTTTACATTATGTATTTTCAGTAAAATGGATCCTGTAATTCCAAAATCTCTTATATTTACTTTACTTTCTTTCGAAATTTGCTTGACAAGTGCTACAGCTTTGGTTTCTAATGAATCTAATTGATTTTTATTTAATATTTCATTGAGTCGTTCTTCCGGCAAATAATGTGCTGAAATATCGCTGAGCGGTATTGCTGCTATTTCTGTTTTAAAGAAGTTGTCGTAATACAGGTACTCTGGATGAAACTTTCTAAGATAATTTATACTATTTACGATACTTGACGTAGAGTAATCTGGGGTTATTCTTATGTAAACTTCGCCGTTTTTAGTCCATAGACTTTGTCCTTTATATAAAGCTATGTATTTTGGGTAACAGAATACTCTGTCCGGTGGGTGAATATAGCCTAAAACACATGCGATTATGTTTTTTGCACGTACATAATCTTTGTCAAGGAAAACTCTTCTTGAGACCACTATAGTACTTGATTACAGTATAGCGTATAAACGTATTTCAGCAGTTATTTCACTTTTCCTCAAAAAGCTTATATAGATTTTATGAGATAGCCTTTAAAAGGGCGGGGACCATGGATTTGTACCAAAACCTGCTCTTAGGCTTCATAGTTACCTTGGCAATAGGCATCCCTTCGTATAAGAAGAACTTCGTGAGTCTTTCCGGCCTCATTGCCGGGCTTATTGTAGGTATATTGACTTTTGCCGGGAGCCCCGCCTGTTTTTTAATTATTATGAGCTTTTTCCTCAGCTCTAGTATTTTAACTAAAGTTAAGTACGGAGCAAAGGAAGAAAAGGGTGCAGCTGAAAAGAAAAGTGGTAGAACGGCACTACAAGTGGTATGCGCTGGAGGCATTGCTGGCATAGCTGCGCTACTTAAAGGCATGTACGAAAACAATATTCTACTATGGCCAGACCCGAATCAGCTTTCTCATATATTAACGGTAGCATTCCTCGGCGCAGTGAGCTCAGCTGACGCCGATACCTGGGCGGTAGAACTAGGACTTCTATCAAAAGAAGACCCAGTATTAATAACAAATCTTAAGAAAAAAGTTCCTCCAGGAACTTCAGGTGGAGTAACTAAGCTGGGTACTTTAGGATCCTTCTTAGGAGCATTATTCATAGCTATCATTTCAGCTGCCTTGTACCAGTATATTTCTCCGCCGCAGAGTGCAATAGACCCGGTATCAATCTTCATAGTAACATTCCTCTCTGGGTCTATTGCAGAGAAAATAGATAGCTTCTTGGGTGCAACTATTCAAGTTAAATACTGGTGCCCTAAGTGCAATAAGGAAACTGATAAGAAGATCCACAAGTGTGGCATGAAAACAGAATATTTAAGTGGAATAAAATTTGTTAACAATGAGCTGGTAAACCTAATGACTACGCTCTCAGGAGCAATAATAGCAGTGCTCATCTATATACTTCTATTTGAGTAAAATAATGCCTAAAGATCTCAGATTTTATTTAACTCGCTTGGAGCTTTTTCATGAGTTGAAGAAAATGAAGTGTCCTGTGAGATGGCATGCCTACGAGTACCTAATATTTTGCAAGGATTTTATATGCGTAGTTCTACTTGAGCCTTGGAAAGATACAGCATCAATATTCTTTAGAGGAAACCATGAAAAAATCAATTATATAAAAAAGCTTCTATTAAAATATAATGTAAATAAAATAGTTATCAAAAAGATAGATTAACTGTTCTGAGAAAACTTTATATGAGTGTAAAACAATAATTATATCGGCGCCCCGTCGGGGATAGTGGGGCATTATTCGGCGTACTATTAAGTGCACAGTGCCGGGTTTTTAAGAACTCAGCAATCCCAATAAAGTGATGTCTTTATTACATTCAATTCAGATAATTAAGATTACTAAGCCCCCAAAGACGGGGCTCCTCTAAATAATGCTTGAATATAATTAGTGATTAAAAACACTAATTCTTGCTACTTAAAATTCATATTTCTCTCCAGGTTTAAGTATCACTACTTTTGTTTCTACGCCGAGTTCTTTTACTGCCTTAGCGAAGTCCTCTGGATTTTTATCTATTGGCGGGAAAGTTCCGTAGTGCATTGGTATAGCTACTTTAGGTTTAAATAAGGATATGAATTTTGCCGCCTGATAAGGATCCATTGTGAATAGTCCTCCTATTGGAACTAATGCTATGTCTATTGGGTAGAGCTCTGCGTAGAGCTTAATGTCGTAAAATAGCCCTGTGTCTCCTGCATGATATACACTGGCTTCTTTTCCTCTCACTATGTATCCGACTTCTCTACCTCTTTCAGCTGAATGATATGCCGGAACGAGTATTATTTTAATACCTTCGACTTCGGCTTCTCCACCGATATTCATTCCTATTGTTTTTTCAACACCCTTTTCTCTCATGAAATTAACTAGCTCATAGATCCCCGCAAAGCATGCTCCTGTTCTTTTTGCTATTTCTACAGCATCTCCTAGGTGGTCTCCGTGGTCGTGTGTCACAAGTATTATATTGACGCTCTTTATGTCTTCAGGTTTACATGCAGCTTTAGGATTAGTTGAAAGCCAAGGGTCAATTAATATTATTTTGTTGTCTAGCAGTATTTCGAAGGCAGCATGTCCAAGCCACTTTACGTAGCCCATAGTGCCCCCTATAAGTTTACTTAATAGATACACTTAAAGCTTTTTTATGACAAACATCTACGCAACTTAAACATTTTATACATTTTTTACTAGTTATCGTTTCATATTCTATAATATTAATTTTCATTGGACAATTTCTTAAACATTTATCACATTTAATACATTTAGTTGGATCACGCTTAATCGTTAATAAAGATATTTTATTGAAGTATCCCATGAGTACTCCGAGAGGACAAATCCATCTGCAGAACGGTCTTGGTGTAAATAACGAGGCTGCTATGAAGAAAGCTAAGATCGATAATCTTAGTATAGCCCATGGAGTTAGCGAGATTTCTCCTGTGAGAGCTACTTCCAGCATTTTTGATGGCAGTATTATTAGGAGGGTAGCTGATGGACAAAAAGCACAGAATGGCCCTTCGTAGAATGTTTCATCTATTATTTTTCCGTAAATAGGCAACTGAATAGATAAAATAGCTACAGTAACTAAACCTTTTAAAATTACAGTAAATATGACTAGGAGAAGTATCGCGTCTTGAACATAGCTTAGGTCAAACTTAATTTTATTTTTCTTTCCAGCAATTCTCCATAAGGCCTCCTGTATTAAACCAAAGGGACAAACCCATCCGCAAAAAGCTCTCCCAATAATAGCCCCTATAAGGATTATTACACCTATTGTCAGTAGAGGAATGTATCCTTGAGCAATACTTCTCTGAAGTGCCCCCATCGCACATACAATTGTGCTTGAGGGTCTATTAACTATAATAAATACTCCCATAGAGAAGCAGTTTAATACCGGAAGAGGCAATCCTGTGGCTTCTATCTCTACTAAAGGTTCCAGAACGCGTAAATTCATTAGGAAAAAGAAAAATACAGCTAATATTGCTCGTATTACTCCTATCTTTCTTTTAGGCATAGGGGTTCCCTGTGCTTAGGGTAAGAGCCCTTTAAGGCAGCTGGCGCAGGGTATTTGGATCAAGCTTTTAAGGTAGCTCCAGTCACCATTTAAAATACCCATGTATATTAAGATTATTCCTAGAGCTATTAGTGAAAACGTGAAGAATCTTTTTGCTTTTAATTTTTCTTTGCGCTTAGGTTCATATTCTTCTTTCTTTCTTTTAACTAGTTTTCGTCCACAGCGTGTACAGACTTTACTGCTTGGAAGATTTAATGCATTACATTGCGGACATTTAATAGCTCCTTTGCTGACCGCCATTTTCTCTAGGCTTTTAAGTTTCTTCTGCTGTTCATCTATTACCTCTTCGAGCTCTCTTTTTCTTTCTTCATATACTTCTGGACTTATAGTGTCTTTAAACTCCTCTAGCATCGATAAACTATTTAAATTCTTTTGAAGATCCTCTAATACGCTATTATATTTCCTAATTATTTCCTCAAGTGTAAGCTCTCTTTTTGGCTTCGGCGGAACACTGACTATTTCTACTGGCGGAACCTCTACCCCCTCTTTTCTAGGAGGCTTTTCCGCAACTTCTTTAAAAGGCACTTCTTCTCTACTTACTTCGATCTCCTCTCCATATTCACGTATTTCAGAGAAAACTTCTTCAAGTGTGGCAGGCTTCTTTTCTTCTACTCCAATTATTTTCTCTAGATCTTCTAAAGATAATGTAATGGCACCCGTTTTCTCTTTCTCGAGACAAGGTGGTGAAGCAGGGTTGTCTACCTTTATATTAAGCTTAAGACAGCGACCATTTGAAAAAAATATACAGTCTCTACAGTCCTTCGGCACGGTTATCTCCTAGTCTTTCTTTTATATCGAGTATATTAAGCTATTTGTTTCGAGCTAAACTATATTTTCTTTAGGAGTAAGTCTATCACTTCTCTAGGAGTTTTTGCAACAGCTATTCCTGCTTCCTCGAATGCCTTAATCTTGCTTGACGCGGTTCCCATACCCATTGTAATTATTGCGCCAGCGTGTCCCATGCGCTTTCCGGGTGGGGCCGTCTTGCCAGCTATATAGGCGACAACAGGTTTAGAGTAGCCTCTTTTCTTGATCCAGTAGGCGAGTTCTTCTTCCATGGTTCCTCCTATTTCGCCTATCACGACAACAGCTTTTGTCTCTTTGTCTTTCTCGAAAAGCTCAAGAACTTCAATGAAATCCATGCCTACTATAGGGTCTCCTCCTATACCTATGCATGTACTTTGACCTAGTCCAGCTTTCGTTATTAAATGCGCTATTTCATATGTCAGAGTTCCGCTTCTAGAAACTATTCCTATAACCCCTTTTTCGAAAATATGTCCGGGCATTATTCCGACTTTTGATTCTCCTGGCGATATTACTCCAGGACAGTTCGGACCTACTATCCACGCTCCTTTAAGTCTAGCATAAGAAATTACTCGAAGTTCATCATGTAGTGGGATATGTTCGGTAATGACTACTATAAGCCTTATTCCGGCGTCTATAGCTTCGTAAATTGCATCAGGTGCGTACGGCGCGGGCACGAATACTGTCGAAGTATTTATTTCAGGATGTTCAGTGAGTGCCTCTTCTACTGAATTGTAGACAGGTACTCCGTGAACGCTTTGTCCTCCTTTGCCTGGAGTAACTCCAGCTAAAATCTTAGTGCCATAATCCAGCATTGCCTTTGTATGGAAACTGCCTTCTCTTCCAGTTATTCCTTGAACAAGGACTCTAGTGTTCTTATTTACTAATATCATTTCACCACCTCTACAGCTGCCTTAGCTGCTTCTTCCATAGATTCATAAGCTTTTATTCCAACTTTCTCTAAAATCTCCTTGCCTTCTTCTTCCTTTGTACCCATCATTCTAACAAATATTGGTTTGTCTTTTCCGGACTCTTTTAAAGCCTCTACTATTCCTCTAGCTACTTCATCGCACCTAGTTATACCTCCCAGTATGTTAATTAAAATAGCTTTAACTCGAGGATTTGCTAAAAGGAGTTTCACTGCTTCTTTTACTTTTTCTGCTCTAGCTCCGCCTCCTATGTCCAAGAAGTTTGCAGGTTTTCCTCCATAGAAATAAACTAAATCCATTGTCGCCATTGTTAATCCAGCTCCATTGCCTATAATTCCTATATTTCCGTCCAAGTCTACATAGCTAAAGCCTTTTTCTCTCGCAATTCTCTCGTATTCACTAAATTCTTCTTCAGGTGCTTCTATATCTTTATGCCTGTACGCAGAATTGTCATCAATTGTCATTCGAGTATCAAGAGCTAATACCTTGTTTTCAGCCGATATCGCTAAAGGATTTGTTTCAACTAATTCACAGTCATAGTCTAGGAAGATAGAGTACATCGCTTTAATTATCCCTTTTAGTTCTTTGCTCAGTTCTCCTAAATTGAGGAAATTGAGTATTTTTCTTATTTGGTATTCCTGTAGACCTACAAGAGGGTCTATGTATACTTTAATTAAGTCTTCTGGACTTGTTCGAGCTATTTCCTCTATGTTCACTCCTCCTCTCCGCGATGCAATAAAGCAGTAGGCTCTTTTGCTTCTATCTACTGTTATACTTAAGTATAACTCTTTTAATATGTTTATTTTCTCTACAACTAGAACTTTCTTAACTAAACATCCTTTAATAGAACTATCAATTAATTTCTCTGAATTTTTTTCGGCATCTTCGGGTGTTTCAGCTACGATAATTCCTCCCGCTTTTCCTCTCCCTGCCAGGAGCACTTGTGCTTTAATAACAACAGGTTTACCTATTTGTTCTGCTATTTCTCTTACCCTTTTAGGATTCTCTGCTATATCTCCGGGGGGAACAGGTATACCGTATTTTTTAAAAATTTCACGAGCTTGGTACTCATAGAGCTTCATTTAGCCACCTCCGAAAGCTTAATCGAAAAAATGTTATAATAGTTTCCTATTTAAGGAACATCATACTATAAATTAGTGATAGTCGTGATGAAAGTAAAGAGATTATCTACTGGAATACTTGACTTAGACAAAATGTTATGCGGAGGTATACCCGAAGGATTCTTCGTTACATTAACAGGCGAACCAGGTACCGGAAAAACTGTCGCGTGTTTGCACTTCATATGGGCTGGCCTAACTAATTTAGAAAAGTGCATTTACGTAACAACAGAAGAAAGTAGAGAGAGCATAATTAGACAGGCAGCACAATTTGGCATGAATTTTGAAAAGGCAATAAATACTGGTAGACTAATTATAATAGATGCTTTAATGAAAGAAAAAGAAGATCGATGGAGTTTACGCGAGGTTACTTTAGAAGAGTTGATAAGAAAAGTTATCGAGGCTAAAAGAGAGTTAGGTTCTCCTTGTAAGAGACTTGTTATAGACTCTTTAAGTGCTTTCTGGCTTAAAGCTCCGTCTTTAGCCAGACAAATAAGCTATGACTTAAAAAGAATACTCAATAAATGGAGGTTTACAATATATGCTACAAGCCAATACGCTATAACAACAGGCTCTGCTTTTGGATGGGGAGCTGAACACATTGCTGATGGAATAATAAGATTTAAGCGCTCAATAAAGGGAGGCAGATTGAGGAGGTATATCATTATAGAAAAAATGAGGCAAACTCCACATGATTTAAGAGTATACGAGATAGATATAGTGGACAAAGTAGGATTAGTAATATTACATCCTCTAGAAAAACGTGTAGAAGATTATGCCTTACCAGAAAAAGTCATGAGAAAAATACGCGAAGTTACTCAAAAAGATGAAATTATCTAGTTTCAGTCTTCTTGCAATACTCGGCTAAAAAGCATTCTCTACAGAGTCCCTTTTTACAGTACAACTTATCGTGAATATAGAAAATTGTCTGAAGCCATCCAGAGAGCCTGCCGAATGTTTTTACAAATACGCTTCTTAAACACTCTTCAGCTAGCGGACATTCTATACACGTATTTTTTAAACAGTAGTTTTTCTGCGGCAGTTTGCTATAAGATACTAAGTCGAGTCTATTGACCATTGTAACTAAATGCTTGTCGCAGGGCACAGACATTTCGTCAACAGCGACAAAGAGCAGATAAGCGTCAGCTATTTTAGGTCCACATCCCCAGCACTTTAGTAGCTGCTTTCTTATATCCCACGAGTCCCTAGTTAAGTCTTCTTCATAAGGCTTAACGTATTTCAGATAGTCGCTTAGAGCTCTGGGGAGCTGCTTTAGCTGAAAACTGTTTCCTATAACTTTCATATCTATTCTCAAAATTCTTGAAATATCTCCTTCAGAGACCTTCCATATTCTTTTGCACCATTTTATGACATTAACATGAAAATTAGTAGTTTTAGAAAGAAATATTGATATAAACATATATACTCTATCGAAGGGGTTAACGGATAAACTTACTTCGGAGTAACGACTTATAATAGCCTTTACTATTTTCAGTAGTCTTCCTTTTAGGTAAGCCATATATTTTTCAGGATAAAACCACTCGCCAGTGAGATAATGCATTAATTTCTCGCTTATATCACTTATTATTTCTGTCGGCGAAATAACCGTTAACAGTTTACCGGAATCTTTGCCTATTACTTTCAAGTACTTATTCTCATCTATTCTGTCTAATAGCACAAGATTAAATGAAGGATAAAGTGTTAGGTTTAAATTAATTGGCCTAGATAAAGTGTATTTTCGTAAATATTTCATATATTTTAATTAAATTTACTTATAAATTTTATTCTTTATATCTAATAGCATTTTATAGAATATAGTTACTTCGCTTGATGTTATGATGTACTTGTCTTCTTTTATACTTAGAGCTAAGTCTGAAATAGAATTATCTCTTTCTATTAGCACTCCTCCTTCACTTACTTTATAACCTCTGTAAAGAACTTTTCTTATTTTAGCTAAGGCAAGTATCTTCTTGTACTCTGGATCATGTAAACTAGAAAGGTATTTTTCATATTCTTCGGGGTCCTCTCCTTTTTTAGCTGTTATTAGTTTTGCCAATATTTCTGCATACTCTGAGATATACTCAATAAAATCTATTATAGCATAGGGCTTGTCTTCGTCTGAAGACGAAATAACTCCTTCATAGGCTTTTTCAACACGTTTCCACGATCTCTTTAACGCATGTCTAAGTGGTGATATTTTATACATTTTCTCCATGCTAATTTCTTTATTAACGGTAATAAGTGTTTAGGAAAATACACATGTTAATCGGTTGCATAGTTTATAGTAAATAATATGTAGAAGTATATTTTAGTATATTTTGTGATGATATAGGCTCTTTTATTGTTTTCCATGATATTCTAAAGAAATTTTTGTTTTTTGCTACTATTTCTAAGTTTTTTATAAAATTCTTAGTTATAGGATCTGAAGGATACCCAGAACCTAACTCACCTAAAAACCGCTTAATTGAAGATATGAGAGAATCTCTCATAACTTTAGCTATAATGGATGCAGCTGACACAGGAAGATACTTCTCATCAGCCTTATGCTCACATATTATTTTCACATTTGTTTGTTTAAGTTTATTTTCTATTCTTCTTTGGAATTTTCTGCTATTTATAGACGCTGCGTCAATATATATTATATCGGGCTTAAGTTCATTTATTGCTTGAGAAAAAACATTTGCCTCTAATTCAGTTAAAGACTCTCTGCTATTTACATAATAGTCGATTGTAGGTGGGTTCACTATAATTATAATAGTTTTTTCTACATTTTCTATTATTTTATGGAAAAGTTTTTCTCTAGTTTTAGGTAATAATTTTTTCGAGTCTTTGACGTTTAGCTTGAATAGCAGACTAAGATCTTCCTCTTTCAGGGCTACGGCTGCTACCACCATTGGTCCTACTACCGGCCCTCTTCCAGCTTCATCTATACCTACAACTCTTTTACTATTCATAATTTCTAGGCACATAGAGTATAAAGCTGGCACTAAAAAGTCCTTCTAATATCGCAGTAGCCTGTATGGCTATATCTACTGCTTTAAGTAAATCATCTCTAGACGTATCAATTTGCAAATTCAATACTTTTGACAATTTTCTTTTTATGTTCTTTGTATTTTCCTCGTAACATACTAGGTACACTTTACTTACATTTAATTCATTTAATTTCTTTATTTTATCTACTGTTTCAAATAAGTATTGAGAAGAATCAATATTAAAGTAAAACTGACCATTAAAGAATGTTAAATTTATACTATCATTAAGTTTAAAAAATATATCTCTATATTGAAATACTTTCGGCATAATGTTATTAAAGAAGAAAAGTGGTTTTTTAGTTTCATTTGATATATTTAAATCATTTTCAGCTAAATAGCTTCTCTTGAATAATACTACATAATCTATTATTCTTTGCACTATACTGTTTAATTTATTTATATGTTTTATAGGTCCTGTTTCTAGAACATTTATTTTAAATTTCTCTCTGTAGTACGCTATATCAATAACAAAATATTTATCTGGTATTAGATTTGAAAGCACTAAAAAACATTTCTCTGACTTTAGAAAAGGTTCTATTAGTTTAAGTGCCCGAAGTTTCTTCAAGTTTCTGTGGTTCATATTCATGGTTTTCAGTCATTCTTACTGAAATGTATATCACTAATATTATTAGCGCTGCTACTATAATTGAGTTAGGATAAGCTGCTATGAATGCTAATGCCATAAAGTATAGGGACTGTATTAGTTCTCCTGAGTAAAACGCATTCTTTGAGCATTCAATAAACTTAGATGCATAATTATAGTTTGAAGACCCAAATATTCTGTTCACTTTATACTCTTTCAGTATTATTGAATAGCGTGCTTTCGTTTTTGATATGCGGAAGCCCCACTCGAGGAATAGGTTTGTTAAGTCTTCTCCTGCTGCCTCAGATAATGCGTCCACGAGTTCTTCATTAGTATTTATCTCGCCTTTAGACACTATCACTTTGAATACTTTAGAGTAGTACGTGAAGTTACCATAATTATTCCCTAGTGTTAGGACTATGTAGTATGATAATGCATAGTAAAGGAATATATTGCTCGGTCTTTTCAATACTGACCAGTACTGTATGAAACCTATTTTCTTTGAAGTACTTAAGTACTCTTCCGCATTCTTTACTAAATCCTCGTGTCTATAAATTGCTCCACTTAAATTGAAATAGTATAGACATAGGTGTATGCTAAAGTAATCGGCGCACCCTTCATGGAACCACAATAGAGAGTAGGGATTTACTCCAGCTCTCCATAGGAAGTGGTGTACTAATTCGTGTAGAGCTATTTGCTCAAAGAAACCCTTTTTAGTTCTTATCCAGAGAATATTCAAATAAATGTCTCCTAGTTTTTTAGCCTTTAATGGCACATATCCCATTATACTTACTTCCTCTAGTGAAGGTGCCTTGAATCTAACTGTAATATTGTCTAAGTCTACATGGAAAATTTCTCTCAGTATCGGATATGCTTTCTGGTATGTTTTTATTATTCTATTTGCTATACTGATATAGCGTGGATGAGTTATAATATTTACTTTAATTATTTTACCTGAGTATTTAATTTCGCTATTTACTTCAGTTAACTGAGTCTCATTTATCGCATAGTGAATCATTATTCTTAGGGGCGTTACTTGCGGAATATAATTGAGTACGAGGTATTTACCCTCTACCTTTCTTGAAGATATTTTGGGATAAGTTTCAATAACACTTATGTAAGCTGGCAAATATACTCTTATTAATCCTCTCATTTTTTCATCGAAATATACTAATGGCGACATAAAAAACGCTGTTTTTTGACCTATAAGTGAAGCATAAGTGAAATAGTAACTTATTTCGATTCTAAGTGGTCCCTTAAAGTGAAAAGAATAATTGTTGTAAAAAACATAGTTTGTCGTTACTTCTTTACTATCGGTAATAATTCCCTGCTTTATGCTCATTTTCCAGGTTATATTGTTAGGCAGATATAACCACGTAGCCCCTGACTGAAGAGGAATATCTATTTCTATTTTAATTTGAGCATCTCCTTGATCGTTTACAAAGAAATCGTAAATAATGGTACCCATCTCGCTCAGAACAGTTTTCTGCTGTGTAGTTAAGGGAACAATTACTATGATTAAGATAAGAGCTAACGCAAGACCTTTTTTCTGCACATCTTTAGGTATATTACCTCTTATTTTAGCTTATCTAATATACACTAGATCTCATGTAAATAAATAAAAGGCTGGCAGAAAAAATATCTGTTCCAACACTAGTTAGGTAAATAGTGTAGCATGCGATGGGATTTAGAAAGAAGATATAGAATCACACCATTTATTGATAAAATAGTTGAACTGATTGTCAATTGTATTTTAGAGCTAAATAATTATTCCGATAGCATTCAACTTGATGTCACTGGACATAAACAAATATACATAGGTGAGAGAATTTTTAAGGTAAATCTAATCGAAAAAACAAATGAAGAAGCATTACTAAACTTTAAAGTAATTTACTATTTTACAGATAATTATGGCTATAAACGGCAAGCTAAACCAGATGATTATATTATAAAGATAATTGCCAGAAAAAATAGTAGTGGCTTCCATATACTTATTAGACAGAAGAGTGGAATAGGTAGAGTTACACCAGAAGTAATATGTTATTATATAGATAAAAAAATTGCTCAAAGATTAAAGCGTAGAATAAAAAATTTAAAAATAACTAGAGAAAATTAACATCCTTTGCATTTACTAATCCCTCCTAAGATATTATTCCAGAGAGTATCTAGGTCATCCCTTAGCACTTCGACTAGGAATTTCTCAAGAGATTTATCCTGACCAATGAGTAAGTCTTTTAGGTTTGTGAAAATCCCACTCGCTATAGCTATTAAGACTGCTAAAGCCATCACTGCTAGAGCTAGGAGTAAGCCTTCTTCGAGTAACTGAGCTCCCCTTTTATTAAATATTCTCTTGAGTATCTTTACCATATTTCCCCGTAGTATTGTTCCATGCCATTAATATCTTTCAGAGAGGGGGCGCAGACAGTAATCTTTGCGAAGTACCGCTATATACTTAATTTTTATATTTTTATCATTTAATAAAGCGCCTAAAAAATAATCATTTACTATTATTTTAATAATAATTGTTATATTTTCATTTTTATTCTCAATTTTTATTTTATTTCTCATCAATACTATATTCACC
>QMRV01000007.1 GCA_003649445.1 Thermoprotei archaeon
TGTGACTGAAAACACAATTTATGTAGCAGCTTCTTCAAGTAAAAATATTCTGGTTTCAGAAAACAGAATAGTAATTTCATCTAAAAACAAATTACTTTATCTTCCAAAGACATCTTCACATAGTGATTCAGCAGTTTAATGACTCTTTCGAGCAACTAAAATACCGACTAGAATAAAAGAAAGTGATAAACTATTTATTTATCTTTTTCTCTAAAATATTACTTACTTTCAGAGCATCATATAGTATCACACAGTCACTTAGCATTTTCTTCACAAGAGGATCCTCTAAGTCCTTTAGCTCGAAGACAATCAAGTCTAGTGAAAACCCTCTAGGCTTCAGTCTTCTAAGCTCTTCAATTAACTTAAATCCATCACTAATCTTCTCGAAAATCACTGCCACATCGTAGTCGCTGTAAGAAACATGAGTCCCGCGGGCTCTTGAGCCGAAGAGAACAATACTGCACTTCCTGTATTTACAAGTAATTTTCCTAGTAAACTCGCTAAATAACTCATCTTGCCTTTTAATGAGCTCAGCCCGCCTCCTCAGAAACAACTCTCTTAACCCATTCAATGATCTCAGAGGCATAGTTAACACACCTAGATGCCAGGGACTCATTATAATTAAAGGGAGATCTCCTAAGATATCTGGCTAATGTATAATGAGGAGTAAGTGCATCCGCATAAGTATAGAGATTAAAAGAAGGATTTAAATTAAGAGCTCTACTAAATCGTGTGCAAAAAGGTGAGTACCTGTAAGAGCTACATAAAGCGCCCTAAGATAAAACTCGACTGCCTGTTGAGCTTCAAAACAGGCGAGCCAGTATATGCCCTCAGATAAGTGCCTCTTAGCTTCTCTTAAAAAGACTTCAGCTTTTTCAATCCATTCAGAAGAAAGTTCAATAACCACTGCTAGTAATCCCTACTAACTGCTATATTTACTTACCTATAGCACTTGAAGCAACTATACTTCCTCCCTCAAGAGTTTCCATCTACTACTAAGCATTATGAAATATTTTTCGATTTCAGAGAGACTTTATTATGCAGAGATATTTAATACACCGAATAGTAAAAATTCAATAGAATTAAAATAGTTCCTACCTAGTTACATTATAAATAGTTAAGTCCATCTACTTAAGTCACCTGTTTTCTCTGCTTTTATGAGCGAGTACTTAAATAAAACAACGCCCAGTGGAAGCAGAATAGCTATTTGAATTAATAATGGATGTAACAAATGATAGTAGCTATGCAGCCAAATACCTTTAGATACTGCTAATCTTAGTGCTTCATAAAAATAAGTATGCGGCAGAATATAAGAAAGAGGTCTAATGAATCCCGGTAGAAGCTGAACAGGAAAATAGTAGCCACTGAGTATGCGTTGAGCAATATTTATGGCCCATGTTATAGGACTTCCCTGTTTAGCGTTCATTAATGTAAATGTACTAGCTGAAATTAAACCCAGACCTAGGAAAGGTAGAAGCCCTATTGCAAGAACTTCAAGTACTTGAGGAAGATTTTCTAGGTGTAAAGGTATTCCTAGTATTGCTGCAAACGATAGTAAAGTGAAAACAGCTAGTGTATTCCATACTAGTGAGGTGAGGAGGGAACCCATTATCATTCCCTTAAGTCCTACTGGAGAAGTTATATAGAGATCTGTTTCACAGCCCCAGTAGCCCATGCCTATAGCTTCGTAGAAAGAATATAAGAATAGACCAGCTAATATATCGCCTATTATTGCTACTAAAAGGTATTCGGGATAAGTTATACCGTAAGCCGAGATATATCTGTTCATTCCCCCTTCAACAAATATTGCCATAAGGTAGTAGGCTAGTGTTCCAATAACAATGTCTATTAGGGATAAAGTAAATATTATTGGGAAAAACATCGCCTTTAATAGCCTTGTTTTTAGTGTTTCAAGAGCTACCAATAACACTATCCTAAATCCTCCTCTCTTCAACTCATACTTATCCATACTCTTCACCCACAATTGCTCTATAAACATCTTCTAGTGTAGGTTCAGAAATGTTAGCATAAAGAATAGTACTTGAATACATTAACAAAATATCTAAAACATTATTCAGTGTCTCTAAAGGATTTCTAGTTAAAATCCTCAATAGTGTTTCAGCTCCATAGCTTCTATGGAAAACATCAATATGTATTATATCTTCAATAGACTTTATTTTATTTAAGGCATCCTCATATACATTATATGCTTTAATCTCAACTACCTTACCTCTGGTAAACTTAGCTTTAAGTTCATCAGCAGTCCCCAAAGCTATTATTTTACCATCCTTGATTATAGCTATTCTATCAGCCAAATACTCTGCCTCATGCATGAAATGAGTAGTAAAAATTACCGTTATGCCTCTTTTCTTCATCTCAGTTTTGATATAATCTCTTATCTGTTTAGCGAAAACAGGATCTAAGCCTACTGTAGGCTCATCAATTAAGTATAGAGGAACATCTGCTATGAAACCCTTAGCCAAGGCGAGTCGCTGTCTTTCACCTGATGATAGTTTCGTAGGATTATCTTTAGCTTTATGAGAAAGTCCTACTATATCAAGTACTTCTTTTGCTCTCCTTTTAGCTTCCTTGAAATCATAACCGTAAAGTAGTGCAAATAGCTGGAGATTTTCTTCAAGACTTAAAGACCAGTCAAAGCCTCCCCAGTAGCCAGATCCTACGAGATTCATACGCTTTTTAGCTTTAAGAGGCTCCTCGACCACATTAACTCCATCAACTTCAATATACCCTTTATCGGGCAACAGAAGAGCCCCAATACACTTCACTAAAGTAGTCTTACCAGCACCGTTTGGCCCAACTATAGCGAAAATTTCTTTTCTCTTAACCCTAAATGAAACTCCTTTCAAAGCCTCTACAACTCCTTCTTTCCGCATACGGAAAATAGTCGCAAGAATCCAGTGAGCCTGACCTAAGCAAGTGCCTGGCCCAAATCGCTTATACTTGGGATAGCTTTTATAAACATTATTTACTATAACAATATCCTTCGACATTAAGACCACCAAGAGAGCCTACCATCTCTTAAAGCTTTTTCAAAACCCTTCCTAATGAGATAATAGCTTAATGGGAGAACTACTCCAGCGTATATTGCTAAGAGTACTAAGTCTGCTAACACAGGGCTAAAGCCTAGTGCTACAAAAACACTATGTATTGGTAGAGAAGATTCTCCCGAAACAGAGCCTAGCAGTATTCTTCTCTCAGCATCAAATACGTATGTATGAGGCACTATTAGTGAAAGCCACCTGCACCACTCTGGCAAGATATTTAAAGGATAATAGAGACCCGATAAAAGTCTAGCAACTATGCTAGCAATCCAATTAACAGGATCACTTCCTCCCTTAGCTTCTAGCAAATAAAGAGTACTTGCAGAAATTAATCCAATGCCCATGCAAGCCAAAAACCCTGTAAAGAAAACAACTGTGCTAAGTATATTTAAGGGCTTAGTAGATAAGCCTAAGAGAATAGCTGTTAGTAAGTATATTAGTGTTTTAACGGATTCTCTTACTATAGGACCTATTGAAAAAGCTGTGACAAGAAAAGTAGGATTAACGGGAGAAGAGAAAAGAATCTCTATTCTTCTACCCCAAAACGCATCTTCTATAGCCGAGCGAGGAGCAGTTAGAGCAACCGAAAGCAACTGATTACATACAAGACCTAATACAATGAAAGCAAAATAATCTCCGCCATAGGCTTTAAGCATATAAGAAATATACTTTCCAGCAGCTGAAGCAATTATAGCCATTGTAGCTAAATCAATAACTACTTGTATTAACTCAAGCACAAAATTTACTTTAAAGTAAGTCCATACTCTAAAATATCTTTTTATAAAATAATATACTATTCTTAGATCTTTAAATAGATTCATAGCACTCGCCCTCTACCAGAAACTTAAAAACATCTTCTAAACTAATTCTCTCAGAAGACAGACTAACTATTTTTAAGTCTTCTTTCTTAATTAATTCAATTAAATTAGGTGTAATATATTCTAATTCTCTAGTATATATTTCTATTAATTCATCATTTAAGTTAAGTTTTTCTATATCAAGCTTCTTTATTTTACTAATGAGTTTTTCTGAAGGAACTCTATTTAATTTTATAGATATCTTTTCTAGTTTTCTGATTTTCTTTTTCAAGTTACTCGGAGTATCGCATGCAATTATTTTACCTTTGTTCAGAAATGCTACTCTATCAGCAAGTGTTTCTACTTCGACTGCCTGGTGACTCGTCATCAGGATTGTTATCTTGTATTCTTTCGAAATGATATTAGTTAAAATAGCTCTAACTTTATTGGCTAAAACAGGATCGAGGCTTCGTGTAGGTTCATCGAGCAAGAGTACGGGGGTTTTGATTAAAAGCATTTTCGCTAAAATTGCTTTATGCATTTCTCCAGTAGAAAGAAAAATGGCTTCTTTATTGAGTATATTTTTTAAATCTAAAAGCTCGGTAGCAAACTCTATTCTTTTTAGAAGAACTTCTTTAGGAATTCCGTAAAGTCTGCCGAAAAACATGAGGTTTTCTTTTACTGTATAGGCGTAATGTAAGCCGAGCCATGAGCCACCTATAATTAAGTTACATGAAGCTTTAGCTTTACTTCTTTCCTTAATTATATGGTAACCATTAATCCAGGCTTCACCTTCGTCAGGTCTAATGACACATGATAAGATTTTAAGTAAAGTGGTTTTTCCCGCACCATTAGGTCCCATAATTGCGAAGATTTCTCCTTTTCTTACTTTAAATGAAATTCCCTTTAATGCCTCTATGATTCCCTTACCTTTTTCTTTCTTAAATCTCTTCGTTAAGTTATCAGCGATAATCATATATTTCATAGCTGCTCCTAACGATCTTCATCTATTACTATGTATATGAAATGTCCTTTTTCGGTTTCAAAAGGAGATTTTATTAATCCATATTCTTTTAGTTTTTCTTCAATAATATTTAGTACTATAAACTTCCATAGGAACCATCTTGCTTCATCGTCTGTTAGCTTGTAGCCCTGTTTAGCCATTAATGTGTTCTTAAACCATTCTTCAGCTTTCATTAGTGATTTCTCGTAAACTTTTTTAACTGCTTCAGCCGCGATATCACTAAAATCTTTTAATAATTTTTTCAGTGATTCTAACTCTTTAACAGTGTATACGGGAATCGCCAAGGCATAGTAACGTTCCTGCTTATACTTTTTATGAGGATACTCTACTTCCTTAACTATATTGTATTCAATTAGCTTCTTTATGTGATCGAGTACTGTTGTCGCTGAGAGACCTAGTTTCTCAGAAATTTGTTTAGCTGTAAGAGGTCCTTCTAGTGCTAATAAAGCGGCTATCGCTTTTCTACTGTCTGCTGTAAAGACCGCAAAAGGTATATCGCGTCCGCTACCCCAGACCTCTATGAACTTTTTAGCGTACTTCTCCACATTATTCATAGCCTATTAGCTATTCAGCTTATCAGCTTATAAGCTTTTCTGCTTATAGCCTACTTTAATTCAGCGAGTTTTATGACTGCTTAAATAGAGCCACAGTAAGTATAGTCTCGGTGATCAACATGACTATAGGGAGAGGCAGAGCCCTCTTAGTTATTTTTTCACCATTTATACTTAATATGGCATGTTCTACTGCGATTGCCATGGGCTATATAGCAGGAGCCATGGCTAGAGGAGTGCCTCCAGAGAAAATAGGAATTCTCATAGCGAAAGCGCTTCTCACATACAATTTCTACTGGTCGGTCATACAGGTATGCTGGGGACTTTATGTCATTAAGCTTCTTGGAGGCTGGAGCATCGTTAAGGAAAAGTACTCTACTAGCGATATTTCGGAAAAACCTGTCACAAGTATTGCTCTAATCATTGCATTAATTCTGCTATCTCAGGGAGTAATTATGTTCATGCAGTATCTCAACTGTCTTCTCTACTACCAAGGCTCCTGGGAAAAGTATCTTGAATACTGGCGCGAAATCACCGCAGACTTACCGCTATTCTCTAAAATATACTTCGTTGCAATAGCTCCATTCACGGCAGGAATCTTCGAGGAGATTATATGGAGGCTCTTCGGAATAAAGGTACTTGAAAAATACTTCGGCTCAAAGAATGCTCTAGTAATACAGGCACTAGCTTTCGCTATATGGCACGGCTTCTCACTGCACACAGTAGCGACTTTTATAATAGGCTTAGTCTATGGCTACATCTACCTCAAGAGGAGAAAACTCTTAGTACTATCAACAGCTCACGTAATTACAGACATTATAGGGTTCTCTCTAGCATTCCTTCGATAAGGTTCATTTAGAAATGCTATTTTCAGAAATTATTTACATATACTTCACTTTAATACTATGAGCAATATACCTTAATATATGCTATTCTGGTATAATAATATTTACTTTAGGGTATTTCTGCGCGAACCTGTTTTTGAATTCCTTTGGGTTTATATTACAGATAAAGTCTCCTGGTTTGAATTTATCGTAGTGCATTAACACAATATTGTTTATAGTGAATGTTTTTAGAAAATCTTCTAGCACTTTCTCTACAGGCCATATGATGAGCACATCTATTGTGTCTGTAGCTTTAGGTAAGTCTGGCGGTACTTTGTGGCAGTCCCCTGAATAGAATAGTTTTCTGTTATTGCTCTCGATAAGGAAGCTGTACTTATCTGGCGACTCTTCTTCATTTTGAATGGGAACTATTTTTACTCGATTTAATCTTATTGGATGATTTCTCTCTACAGTGAAGCAGTTTTCTACTCCTTTTCTAGTGAGCTGATCTACTACTGATTTAGTAGAGTATACTAAGACTCCGTTACATCTGCTAGATATTTTTAGTACTGCTTCTATATCGAAGTGGTCTCCGTGGTCATGTGTAATTAGAATTATTTTAGGGCATGGTAGTTCTTCTAGCTTTACTCTGAGAGGTGTTATTCTATGCTCATAGTGATTTTTCCACCAGAATTTCTCTGCAAAGAATGGGTCTAGTAATATTTTCTTGTCTTCAATTTCTACTAAGAACGAAGCGTGTCCTATGAAAGTTAGCTTAAAGCCTTCAATAAGCATTCTCTCGCTTATCTCTATTTGAACAGGCAAATAAACATATTTTTGCTTCTTGCGAAAAATCCTATATTTGCTCTGAGGAAAAATAAGCTGTGAGCCGTATTGAAGAGTTCGTTGGTCTTCAAGACCCCTTAGTCTGTTTTCAGTGCAGAAGATGTACTAGCGGCTGTCCCGTAGCTTTTCTCGAGAAAGATTATCGTCCTCACAGAATAGTAGCTTACGTTATTATGGACCGAGTAGACCAGCTTCTCGAAAACGATGTTGTCTGGAAGTGTACTAGGTGCTATAAGTGTACTGAATACTGCCCTCAAGCAGTAGCTCCCTCGGACGTAGTTATGGCTCTGCAGAAACTTGTTTCCGAGAAGAAGGGGTTGCCTGAAGCCTACGTGAAAATGATTAAGACAGTAGCGTCTACTGGACTATCTTTCGAGGAAATGGATATTGCTGACAGAGAATTCGAGATACACAATAGAGAGAGCTTAGGGCTGGCTAAGCTTCAGCCTCCTAGTAGAATAGGCGTGATAAGTAAGATAGTTAAGGCTCTTGGAGGTGTTGAGTAATGGAGAAAATTGCTGTTTACTGGGGATGCTTTACTCCGACTAAACAGTATGCGTTAGAGCTTTCAACTAGAAGTGTTTTTGAGACACTCGGCGTCCAAATACTTGAACTCAGAAATAGCGCTTGCTGCGGCTACCCCTATAGAGGAGTTAAGCCTAAACTATGGCTTTATCTGTCGGCTCGAATTCTGGCTTTAGCCGAAGAACAAGGATACAAGTACTTACTGCCTGTCTGCAATGGCTGCTACAATTCTCTACTGAAAACCCAGCACTTCCTTAAAGAAAGAAAAGACGTGAGAGAAGAAGTAGCCAAGTATCTCGCTGAAGAAGGATTAAAGTACTCAGGAAGAACCAAGGTGGTACACTTCTTAGAATATCTTCACGACTACTACGGCTTAGATAAGATTAAGGAGAAGCTTTACTCTGAAAGCAGAAAAGAAATCAAAGTAGCAGCACATTATGGATGCGATGCACTCAGGCCTGGAGAAATACCTCGATTCGATAACCCAAGAAACCCCACTAAATTCGAGAACCTGATAGAGGCGCTTGGCTACACTGCTATAAAAGACTATCCTAGAAAACTAGACTGCTGTGGAGCACCACTACTGGCAGTAAATCCTGAGCTAGCACTTAAAGTAGACTGGCTTAAGCTGGTAAATGCTGCTTCATCTGGAGCAAACCTGCTGGTAACTACTTGTGAATACTGCTTCGAAATGCTTGATACTAAACAAGAGTCCGCTTCCAAGGTAGGAGGAAAACCTGTATCTATTCCCGTAATGTACTTCCAACAACTAATCGGCTTGGCTCTAGGGCTCTCCGAAAAAGAGTTAGGCTTGAATTTTAACATGAGTCCCGTTGAATCTATTCTAGAAAAACTCAAGAGGTGAGAAAATGGTTAAAATAGGTGTCTACGTATGTCATTGCGGCTCAAACATCGCTGGAGTAGTCGACGTAAAGAAAGTAGTAGAAAAGGTCAGTAAGCTTCCCGGAGTAGTTGTAGCTAGAGACTACACTTACATGTGTTCTGATCCTGGCCAGAACCTCATAATAGAAGACATCAAGAAATACAGTTTAGACAGAGTAATTATTGCTGCTTGTACTCCTTCAATGCATGAGAAAACATTCCGCAGAGTAGCCGAGAGAGCTGAGCTGAACAAGTATCTCGTAGAAATCGTTAATATTAGGGAACAGTGTTCATGGGCTCATGAAGAAGATCCTGAAGGTGCTACCGAGAAAGCAGCAGCTTTAATAGCTATGGCTGTAGCTAAAGCCCACTACTTAAAGCAGCTAGAAGAGCTGAGAATACCTGCTGTCAAAAGAGTCCTAGTTATTGGCGGAGGAATAGCCGGCATGACTGCTTCACTCGCTTTGGCAGACATGGGCTACGAAGTAGTTCTCGTAGAAAAAGAGCCGAGTATAGGCGGCAATATGGCGAAAATAGGGAGAGTTTTCCCTACGATGGACTGTGCTCCCTGTATAATAACTCCTGTAATGGTGGAAATAGCGCGGAACCCGCGAATAAAGCTCTATACTTACTCTGAGGTAGGGGAAGTTTCGGGCGGGCCCGGACGGTTTAAAGTAAGAATAAAGAAGAAGCCGAGGTACATTAAAGAAGATCTCTGTGTAGGCTGCGGAGTATGTGTAGATAAGTGTCCAGTTAAAGTGCCTAGCGAGTTCGAAGAGGGATTAAAGTACCGTAAAGCAATCTACATACCGTTCCCTCAAGCAGTCCCAAGAACCCCTGTAATAGATACTGAACATTGCCTATACTTTACTAAAGGAGTATGCAGGATGTGTGAAAAAGTATGTCCTACTAAAGCAGTAGACTTTACGCAGAAAGAAGAAGTTGTTGAAGAAGAAGTAGGAGCAATAATAGTTGCCACAGGATACAAGCTCTTCGATATATCTAAGTTACCGGAATACAGCTACGGTAAATCAAAGTACATTATAACAGGACTCCAAATGGAGAGAATAGTAGTCAACAAAGTTATCGGCGAAAAAACGCTAATAGACTTCGCTCCCAAAGTAGCTGCAGTAATACTGTGCGCTGGATCGAGAGACGAGAACGCTCTACCTTACTGCTGTCGCTTTGGCTGTGCCGCGGGCTTAAAGCACGCACTCTACTTAAAGAAGCTCTTCGGCTGCGAGAAAGTCTACTTAATATACCAGGATATAAGAGCCTTTGGTAAAGGCTACGAAGACTTCTATAGGCGAGTGAGAGAAGCAGGAGTAATATTCATTCAAGGCAAGCCTAGCGAAATAGAAGTAATTGGAGAAAACGAGCTCCTAATACGTGTCTACAACACTGCACTAGATGAAGTACAGGAGCTTAAAGTAAATGCTGTAGTGCTTGAGACAGGAGTAGAGCCTAGCGACGGTACACTTGAAATAGCCGAGAAAGTGAAAATACCTTTAGGCCTAGATAAATTCATACTCGAAGTACACCCTAAGCTAAAGCCCGTAGAAACATATGTTTCAGGAATCTTCGCAGCAGGCTGCGCCTTAGGACCGAAAGATATACCTGATACAATAGCTCAAGCTAAAGCAGCCGCATCGGCCGCGGCATCAATGCTGGCTACAGGCGAAATAATAAAAGAACCCTACTATGCCGTAGTAGATGAAGAAAAATGCACTGGATGCGGTGTGTGCGTCTCAGCGTGCCCATTCGGCGCCATAGACATAGTAGAGAAAAACGGAAAGAAAGTAGCTGTAGTAGACCCAACTAAATGCAAAGGAGCCGGAATATGTGTACCAGCCTGCCCCTACAGCGCAATAGATACTACTGTAGACAGTGAAGAACAGCTACTAGCCTACATTAAAGCGGCAGCAGATTGGCCTATACGTCCCAAGATACTCCTAATAGCAGACGAGTGCGGAGGATACGCTGCAGCAGACCTCGCAGGACTCTCTAAGTTCACTTATCCTCCAGTAGCACTAACACTTAAAGTAAAGTGTGCCGGAAGAATAACTCCAAGAATAATAGTCGAGGCATTTAAAGCAGGATTCGACGGAATAGTAATAGCAGCTGGCCCGCCTGAAGTCTGCCACTACGCTAAAGGAGCAATATACTGCCAGAAAACAGTAGAAGCGGTTAAGAAAGCTATGAAAGAGCACGGAGTAGAAGAAGATAGACTAGTCTTAAAGTGGACAGTAGCACCTGCAGCAAAACCACTTGCCACTACAATAACACAGCTAGCAGAGAAACTAAAAAAGCTAGGATCCCTCAAAGCATCTGAAGAAAACTTAAGCAAAATACTAGAGACCGCTAGTAAAGAACTTTCATTTTAAATTTATTACCCCAGCGATTTCACTTCAAATAAAATATCTAAAAATTCTTTCCCGAAAACGATGTTCAAGCAAACCAGTATCTCATAGTAGACTCAAATGAAGCTCTTCTACTTGACCCCAGAGGAAAAATAGTGTTTAATAATCTTTTAAGCGAAGTAGGCAAAATAATACCTCTAAAAAACATTAAAGTAATTTTTGCTACACACCAAGACCCAGTCATAGTTTCCGCTCTAACTTCGTGGATAGTAGTCTGCCCCCAAGCTAAAGTATATTTGCCTAAACTATGGTCAAGATTTCTGCCACATATTTTCTCAAAAGAGAGAAGCTGGGACTTTATAGTAGACTTATTTTAACCATTACTCTGCAAAGACTATTAGAGCAATAGTCATTAACTTTCGCTGATAATTTTTATAGCATTATTAAAAGGATAGATTTATACATTTGTGTAAATATATTATCTACGAGAATGAGAAGTAGAGATGAAGTACTAGAGATTCTTAGAAAAGAGCTTCCATATTTAAGGAGAAAGTATGGCGTGAAGGCTATTGGTGTTTTTGGCTCCTATGCGAGAAATGACAGAAGAAGCAAAGTGATATTGATATTTTAGTAGAGTTTAATAGACCTATAGGATTTTTCAAATTTATTGAACTTGAAGAATATCTTAGTAAAAGACTTAGAATAAAAGTGGATCTAGTTACTCCAGATGCTTTGAAACCGCTAATAAAAGCAAAAATTCTAAAGGAAGTTATTTATGTCTAAAAGAGATTTTAAACTATTCTTATATGATATTTTAGAAGCTATTGAAAGAATCGAGAATTATACAAAGAATATGAGTTACAGAGACTTTCTTCGTGATAGAAAAACTCAGGATGCAGTTATTCGAAACTTAGAAATAATAGGTGAAGCTGCTAAAAATTTGCCTAAGAATATTAAGAAAAGATATCCTAAAATTCCCTGGAGAGCATTAAGTGAAATGCGAGATAAACTCATTCACGCTTACTTTGGCGTCAGCCTATCTATTGTATGGGAAACTATTAAAAATGACCTACCAGTACTTAAACAGCAAGTTGAGAGTATATTAAAGGATCTAAAAGATGAATCTATGTAAGCCCAGTAAATTTACCTTTAATGTCTTAAGAATATATTTAATTAGGGACGCATTATTTCATTAATTTATTGATATTTCAGAAATGTTTATATAGTTTTCTCTTTAAGGTGAAATTACTTAACGGTATTCAAATATATGTTTATACAGACAATTTCTCGTGAAAATAGAGTCATTTGTATTCTACAGAGACTGGGATCCTAGTAGGCGTGAAGATGCTTTAAAGGAGCTCAGAGACCATAATATACGCTATATTTTTGTTTCAGGAGGATTTAGCTTGCTTGGAGTCTACAGCAACGATAAAGTAGCTGATAAAGCCAGAGAATTCATAGAGCTAGCCTACAAGAAATATGGCATTAAGTGTATTGTTCCACTAGGAAGAGGAAAGAAACGCAGACTCTTCATTGACCGAGAATTCGTTAGAGAGCAATCCGAGGCAATAGCTGGCGCAGTTGAAAAGCTTAAAGATCTTGAAGGATTTTATGCAATCTACTTAGACGACGAACCCTATCTCACTTGGGATTTCTCAGTAGAGCGTGTGAGAGACGAGTTTAACGACTTATTCGAAAAAGAGACAGGATATAGGCTTCCCGACGAAGGGAGAGTTAAAGGGCGGTGGGACTATGAAACAGCTTTGGCTTTCTGCAAATGGGTTGGCAGAAAATATGTCGAGTACTTGAGGGCGCTGATAACAGCATACAAAAAGATATGTCCTCGCATAAAGTCTCTTATAAACTTCTATTTACCCAGTATTCTTCCTTCAGTAGATGCTCCCGTAGACGTCCATGGCATAATTGAGACAGTAGACTTAATTTCGCACGACATATATCCGGGATGGCATTACTACTACTGTAGCTCGCTTGAAAACATGGTTGCTTTTCAAACAAAGTTCCTCAGATGCCTGACAGACAAACCTCTTTGGACTATTCTACAAGGACATAGAATCATGCTAGGATATGCTCCTACACTAGAGCAGATAGAAAAATGGGCTCTAGACGCTGTTGAATGTGGCTCTGATTATGTAGGATGGTATGCGGCTGAACATGATTACTTAATGGGGGTGGCTGTTCCAATTAAAGCAGAGTACACTAAGTATGGGTGCCCTGAGAGATGGAAGAAAATGCTCGAAGTATCGAAGAAAATAACTGAAATGGAGAAAAAGACTAGTAAAGCAGAGGTAGCTATTTTCGCTTCCTATGACTCAATTCTCACGCATGGCCACCGTCCACTAATATACGCTTTCGTTACTTTATACAAAGATGCTGGTATTGAAGTAGACTTTATTACAGAAAAACATGTTGAGAAAAACTCCAATGTATTAGAAAAATACCGCTGTATTTTCCTAGGCTATACACCTGTTTTGAGAAAATCACTGCTACCTATTTTCGAAAAATACGTTAAAAAAGGAGGCTTGCTTGTAGCCTGCTGTAACGACCTGCGATTCGATGAAAAGTTAGGAGATTTAAGTGAGTGGAAGAAAAAGCTCTTCGGAGTTGCTCGAGAAAAAGTTTTCTGGAAAGAAGACTCTGTTAAAGTAACAGGTAAAGTACCTAAGCTGAGAGACGTCGAGCTTAAGGGATTCTGGGAGCGCCGCGCTATACTTGAGACAGATGGTCTCGTCGATGTACTTGGAGTATGGTCTAGTGGAGAGCCAGCAGTAATCTCAAAGAAAATTAGCGGCGGGAAGACAGTTTACATCGGTACTAGACCCTATTTAGCGAATTGTGTTAAAGGAGAAAGAAAATGGGTTGATTTTGTTAAAGCAATCATAGAAACAAAGTAGCTTATGTTTCAGCGTTAGCTAATTTAATTAAATTTTTTATAAACTGTATTACTGGCTGAATTTCGTCTAAATTCCTGTCTGCTATCTGTAGTCCTAGTCTAGGGAACCAGAATACTATCCTTCCTTTACGGCCCACAGTTGCTACAGTCGAGTTCTGGTCAAGTACTCCGAGTACTTTGTAGCCTTCAGCTTTGTAGTCGAATACAGGTATATAAAGTATGTTATATGGGCTTTTTACGTCGCCTCGCTTACCTTTAATTCCTTCGAGTAGCGGGTCGTCTTCGTGAGTAAATTTCCAAGAATACTTAGTTACCTTGACTTCGGCTACTGCCGAACTTATGTTTAGTAGCTTTTTTAGCTGCTCGAATTTCCTACCGCCGTACCAGTCGTATGCACCTGTTCTGCCTACTATGAATAACCATCCTCCTCTTTTCACATAGTCTACGAGAATACCTACAGTCTGATTGTCTATTCGGAACATGTTGTCAAGTATTATTAGCTTGTATTCATTGAGTAGACTAGGATTATCTTTTACTTCGTCTACTGGAAGAACATCACAGTCTATTCCCGCTGCATGTAGCAGTATCCATAGTGCTGAAATTTCTGAAAGCTTGTATGGCTGTTTAGAGTAGTAAGTGAAGAAAGAGAGCTTAGGCTCGTCGAATATAAGTATTTTAGTTTTCTTTAATTCTCCTTCGGGCGTAGACTTGAAAGTCTCTATGAAAATCTTTATTTGCTCGTCAGTAAACTCAGGTTGCTCTAAGTCTGAGCCAGGCATCGGTACATGACCTCCCCATATCGCCAAACCTGTGCCCGTCTTTCTAGCCATTTCGGCGACAGCTTTAATGTATTCTGGGTGCTTATCGTAGTCTACGCCTGGCCTCCCTTCCCACTTTATTAAAGCTGCTTTCCCGTGGTGTTCGAAGTACTTGAGAAAAGGCGGATAACACTTGTACTCAATTATTATTTTCGCGTTTTTCTCGCTGAGACCGGGATGTACGTGAACTACGTCTATTGGAGACTTAGCGTAACTGTAGTAGTCTATGCTCAAGAAAGCCACGTAGTTCAGCGACGAGTATAGTGGAGTTGCAGGCGTCTGGAAAAGCACATGATTTGGGTCAAGCCTCTTGTATAGTTCAGCGAAGTGAAGCATACATGTAGTCTTTTCTTCTAGGCGGAAAAGCATCCAGTCGAGCCACTGTCTCCGAGTATCACCTGGCCCATTAATAAACTCTACAAGCTCTTTGTAAGATTTAGGAGGAGGCAGAGGCTGAGGAGGCAAAGCATTATCGAATATCACTGAATCGTTGCCCCATGCTCTTCTCAATGCCTCCACGTCATTGTTATAAGTTTTCCTAAGCCATTCTCTAAACCTCTTGATAGCAGTAGGCGAGTAGTCGTAGATACCCCAAGACGAGTAATATCCAGCACCCGGATAATTGTCTTCACTAGTCCAGCCAAAACAGAGATCCCAGCCAAGTAGCGCCGGGTGATTCCTATACCGCTTAACTATCGCCTCTATTACTTGGTCAGCGTACTTCAGTAAGGCGGGCGAATTAAATGTAGCCATATAGCATAGCCCACCAGTATTGTTTACTTGAAGATGACCAGGAAAATTCTTTATCCACCAGAGCGGAGGCTTAAGATAATAGAAGCCTAGAACAACATATACTCCCTTCTTAGCAGCGTAGTTGAGTATATCATCTATATGCTTGAAATCTATTAAGTCAGCAGCGTTTTCAGGTAAACTGAAGTCTAGTAAAAGCTCTATTGCTTCTCTTAGTCTTCCCTCTGAAACCAGCTGCTTAATTCTCTCAGCCAACTTAGGGTTTTCTTCAATAAACTTCTGCGTTACTTTATCCAACATAAGCCAGTCCACTTTAATGCGGCAGAACAAAACTCTGTATTCGGCGGCTTTATCAATGTACTCTTTAATTTCAGTAGTAGCATAGAATCCGAGGAGATCTACTGGCTTATTGTCTAAAAATAACTTAACATTACCGTCAATTTTCTTCACGTAGCTCTTAACAGGCTTAGTTAAAACTGCAGAGTTTTTCTTTTTGAAAATAACTAGACCCAGAGTGAAAACTACAAGGCCAGCAAGTATTAAGACTAGTAATATTTTCCTTGATATATGCTGCATATGGAAAAGAAGAACCTATTAACATATGCCTTATTTATTTTAAGTATAGGTGAAAAATCTATACGAATAGTCTATAGTCAGCCATAAAGATTTATCTATTCTCATTATATTATATTTACGTGATAGTAACTACGCTACCTACTTTGCCCGGATATAAGGTAAAGAAAATTATTGGGCCTGTTTACGGGCTAACCATTAGAACAAGAGGGCTTGGAGGACAGATAGCTGCTTCGCTTGAAGCTCTAGCGGGCGGAGAAGTAACAGCTTATGTAGTAGAAGCACTCAAAGCGCGTAGAGAGGCTCTTCAGCGAATGATAAATATGGCCAAAAAACTTGGAGCAAACGCTGTAATAGGTACCGATTTTGAAACCTCAGACATAATGAATGGTACTGCTACAATGTTCTCTTGCTATGGAACAGCAGTTATTGTAGAAAAAATTGACCCTGATATAGAAGCAGTAGACTACGAAGAAATAGCCAATCAAATGATATTAACTAAGACTACAGAAGACCTGACTACAGAAGAGGCTTATAGCAAACTGCTAATGAGATATACTTTAATTTATGGAAGCCGTGCCGAAAAAATGTTAGAGAAAGATATTAAGCAATTAATGTCAAGAGAAAATATTTCTAGAGAAGAAGCTATCCGAAAACTTTTAGCTAAGTAATTTAACTCTTAGAAGACTCTTTAAGTAAAGAATTATTTTCATGGATTCTATGTTAAATATCTTTTACTAAATCTTTAGTACATTTAAATCTCTGTGATATTTCCTACTCCAATGTTCGCGTAAACTTATTATCTGCTTACAGAGAAATTTCTGAAAAAGAATGCACTTAATTAATGGAACTTATAAACCATAAGCTCTACATAAATATCCATATTAATTAAAATAGCAAACAAAATACTTGAAGAAGAGGTTAGTTTCGAGTATCTGTTAGCTGCAGCTTGCTTTGAGGTATCCTATAGCTATTCCTGTGAAAGCTATAAAGAAAAAGTATCTTAGAGTAAAAATGTTAAAAAATGCAGCTATCATTATATCTATGGCTAATCTATATTCTAAGATACTTCTATAAGTTATTAATATCTCAATTAAACTCCCAATATAAGACCCTAAGATTAATGAAAGAGTTGAAGAAAGTAGTTTCCTCTTTAAATCAATTTTCCTACCAATTAAATAAAACATAAACACTATTATCATTATTAAAAGTAAGTATATAGTAGCTATAAAGTAGTTAACTGATATGTAGCTATTAGTTGCCTTTAAAAAGTATAGTTTAAGACTTATTAGATAATACGAAGCTCCACTTAGTAATAAATAAAAAATTAGAGAGGCTATAAATATTAAAACAGTATTCTTCTCTACGCGGAAATGGAAGCTATTTATATTTTTCATAGTCTACTCCCTTCAGCACCCATGTAAGGTGGCACTATCACTATCAGTATATGTTAGTCCTTAAGGGCTAATATACTTTACTTCAGCAGTTATAGTAGTTGTAACACCAGACTGAAATTCGGCTTTCTGATAAACCTTGGATACTTCTTTCACAGGTCATTATTGTTATGGAAATATAATTTTATTAAGTAAAGCAAAACTTTTTCTAGGTTATAGTAACGTTGACTCCTCTCTGGGAAACCTGTTGATATATTTGTTCTCGAATATTTGATGTAAAAGCCTATTTTTATTAATGAATACTATGTCAGTTTCAGTAAATAGGTAGTTCACCTATTTTCTCCATAGACTTTGTTCTCATTTTCTAGCGTAGAGAATACTTACAGCGGCCGAAAGAATTACATTCAGTTTAATCGAATTGGCAGTACAGTGTATCTCTTCAACAAATTCTGTCGTTACTAGACATCTCTGCTCATGTATTCTTTCTAATATTTATCAAAGCTTAGCTCTCTGTAGAAGCCTAAATCGTCTTCTAAGCTTACCCCACCAATATCATGTCTCTCGATAAGCTCTCTAATGTAGCTCAACACGTATTTTTCCGCCTCAGGGCGGCTGAATTCAATCTATATACTCCCTTTAAGTAGGCGAGAATACCGTTAGTATATACTATAGCCTGTTCCTATAAATGCTGCAAAAATGGAAAATATTGTAAGCTCTTAACATATAGGCAAATAAATTCGACTAATCTATATTACTGCGTAACTGAACCACTTTGACTCTTCTCTCGTCTGACAACTTTGCCGCAGTACCGGCACTTTGAGTAGGCATAGAGTTTTGGAATATGAGCGGGAAACTCTACGTAATTACAGTGAGCTATTTCCACTACATATTTTCCAAAAGTATCTACGTCCATGTCATCGTCTATTATAAGTCTTTCTATATGACAAAATCTTACTGGAGCATTTAATTCAATTAAATCTTCTTTAGATACTACTACTTCATTGTAGTAAGATATCTCGTAACCCTTTTTATGGAGTCTTTGGAGATAATATGTCATTGCTTCTGTTACAAGCTCTCCTATGCTTTTATTCTGTCTTCTAGCTTCAGCAGAAAACTCTCTGTATACTTTTTCGTCTATTCCTCGAATAGTAACATCTATCACCAGAATCACCTGTGTAACCAGTGTAACACAAGTATATAAATTTAACTCGAAGATAATTATAGTAAATGCTAATTTTGTTAAACTGAAAAATAAAGATTTAATTATTTGCTGTAGGCTTTAATAAGCTATATTTTTATCTTTTTTGCTAGCTCTTCTAAAGTTTCTTTTTCTTCTTTTTCTCCCTTATAGTCGTATATAACGGCAGCGACTAACATTTTGACACATTGTAAAGCCTTTTCTGCTAGTTCTTTGTTGTCAAGTTTGCGGACTAGAAGTGAAGCATAGCCTAAAGGAATTGCTTCTGATAAAATATGGTATTTAGTGTATTTCATGTCTTCTGGTAAGCCTTTATTCCATTTTTCTAATACTTTTTTGACTCCTATTCTTTTAATATCTTTAATTAAAGGCTCGATGAGATAGAGAAGAAATTTTAGGTTCTTTTCAGCTACTCTTTTTATTGCTTCTTTTATTTCTTCGTCAGTGACTTCATTTAAGTTTTTGAAATTTAATTCCATTACAACGTCTCTGTAGTATAGAGCCCAGGGATCTAGGTAGGGGAGGTATCTTAAAGGTTTAATAGCTTCTTTAGGTAAGTGTGTACGCCTAACGTATTCTGCAATTATTTGTTCTGGATTCTCGTGGGAAACTTCGAAACTGTTGCTTCTTATAAATGGTATGTATAGTTCGGGTAATCCGCCTGTTGTCGGTAGAAATACTCCCCATTCTTCTAGTTCCTTGCTGAGCTCAGTTAGCTTACTCCACTCCTTTTTCGATAACTGTGCTTTAATTTCTTCAAGAAACTTCTTTCTGTACTCTACTTCCTCTTTAGGCCACTTTTCTTTAACTTTTTCTAAAAGTTTTTCCTCTCTAGGCGCGTGAGGCAAATATCTCATCTGTTCTAGTAATGTATGAACTCTTGACTTTTCTTCTATTCTCAGAGGAGCCTTAGGTACTGTTCTATAAAATTCATCTCCTTTAATTTCTCCGAAGACAGCTACTGAGGAGGGTAAGGCTAGAAGATGTAAACTAATTAAGCTTCTTAAGTCAGCCTCTACTTTCAAATACCCCTTCCTTAAAGCTAAGTCTAAGTCCAAGACAGCTAAGGGCTTCGCTGTCCCAACAGACCCCTCAACAATTACTCCTTCCTCAACGAGCTTCCCGACAAGTCTCCTGAGCTTAGAATAAGGTATACCGAGCTCTCTCTCCATTGCCCTTAAGGTACGCTTATCAGGCCTAAGACTGTTTACTAGAAGATAGGTTACTATTTCTTTCATAACTTCTTTCTCAAGCTTCTCTACTTTTCTGCTCAAATCTAAGTACTCTCTTATTGGACTTGAGGAGGACATCAATAAATATTCTACCAATTGATTATTTAAATCTTTTGGTTTAAATAATCAATTGATTCACCGAATCTCGGGCTAAAAACTATGACGTTAACTATTAAATATGAAATAAGTGTTTGTTTTTATTAAGATTTATATAATATTAAAATTATATTAAGGTAAATATGTTTATTTTTCTGCAATTATTTCTAATACTTTGCTACTTTTGTAACCATATTTAAGTGCTGTTTCTTCTACTTCCTTTATTTTGTTTTCAAGAATTCTTCTAGTATTCTCGTCTTCTATCATTTTAACAAGAGACTTTGTTTCTTTACCCCATCCACATTCTTTAACAAATACTTCACCCGGTATCTTCTTCCCTCTCTCCATTTTTCTCCAAGTAACTTTATTGAAATATTTCTTTACTATGTTCAGGTATTCTTCTGGTTTTTGTAGGCCCCATAGTTTTATTCCTTTGGCTTCTCTTAAAGCCTCATGGTAGAGATCTTCTATTATTAGTGAAAGAGCTTCAGCAGGATCTTTTGGCTTATATAGATACTTGTCTACTATGATAAGCTTTCCGCCGGCTTTTAGTATTCTCTTCGCTTCTTTTACTGCCTTTTCTACTTCTTCTTTTCCTCCAGCTAACTCATGTAGCACTAGTATTGATATAGCGGTATCTATAGAAGATTCTCTTAAAGGTAAATACGTGATAGATCCGCATACTAAGTGTAGTTTTTGCTCTCTATACTGATTTTTGGCTTCATGTAGCTTATTGAAGTCTATTTCTATGGCTACTACTTCTCTTACTTTAGGGTTTTCTAAGAGAGACTTAGCAAATCTGACTCTACCAGCCCCCAGGTCTACTATTATTCCATTAGCATGAGCTAAGACCTCTTTAAACACGCTGAGATTAGATACTTTGCTGAGAATTTATGCTTTCTGCGCTAAGCGAGAATATTCTTTACTCTCGAATTTAGTATAAGTCTAGCTTAAGACCTTTTGATAAGTTTTCGCAGCTTTCTCTAAACCATAGTTGTAATTTATCTTCTGTAATTATTGATTATAGTCTATTGCCTTTATAGCTGTACTCGGGCATTGATCTGATATAATTATTAATTAGGCTGTCAAACTTATATACTACTTGGTATACTTTTCTACCTGGTAACATATGGCTTACACTAGTGTTAAATTAAGAATTGAAGCTAAAAAGAAGCTTGAAGAACTTCAAGCTAGACTTAGGCTTCGTGGAATTAAAGTACCTCTATACGAGATTCTTGAGAAACTTATTGAGCTGGGAATAGAGAATGAAGAAATTCTTCTTAATAAATTTAAGTTTAGGGAAAGCGTAGAGGATCCCATGTTAAAGCTTTTAGATAAGCCTCTTGACTGGGGTGTAGAGGACGCTTCTACAAGGATAGATGAAGTTTTATATGGTGGTAGTCGTGGCAGTATTCATAGATACAGGAATATTCGTTGCAGCAAGGAATAAAAGAGACTTACATCATGAGCGGGCGACAAGTCTTTTAAAAATGGCTTTGAAGGGAAGTTATGGAGCAATGTATACGTCCGACTATATACTTGATGAGGCTGTTACTGTTGCTTTAGTGAGAACAGGAAAACCCGAAATAGCTATTGATATAGGGAACTTCATATTGTCTTCAAGAAAACTGAGGATTGTATATGTAGATAAAGTTATTTTTGAAGAAGCTTGGAAAATATTCACTAAGTATTCTGAGAAGAAGTTAAGTTTTACAGACGCTACATCTATAGCTATTATGAAAATATATGATATAGATTTTATCATGAGTTTTGATAAACATTTTGACGGTATAGTGCCGAGAATATTCTAACATAAGCTTAGTCTTTCAGAAATGAGTTAAGTTATAATATTCCCTCTACGACTTTATTGCAGTTTACTGCTTCTGTCTTTTCACTATAAGGCCTCTATATCTTTAGTTTATGTAGATTTTGTGGTCTTAAATACTTTAATGAAACTATAGTTAAACTACTTGCTGGAAATTCTACTCTTTATTATTTATCATATTATATGCGATTGAGAATGTTTCCTCTGCTTCTTTAATGGAAGCTATTCATACTGCGACTGATTTAATAAAATCCAAGCTGAATACGTACTCAAATGCTTCTTTTACCGGAATTATTCCTGCTCCTAGAACTTTTTTCCCTATAATATTTAGTCCTGAATCTCTATAGAGGGCTAGTACTTTGTCGCGGTCACCCATGAAAATTCCCTGTTTATTAATAGGAGCCATCAATACTTCAGTTAGTTTTTGCTCCTTAATGAAGGGTACTGTTTTCCAAGGCTCGTGAGTAACGAGACCATATTTTAGTCCATGTTCTTTTAGTAAATCGATTTGAGAACATATTTTTTCTAAGTCGAGAGTATCTACTATTGAAGCATGTACGAGAGCTATAGCTGCGTCGAGTTTAATTATCCAGTTTAAGCTTTCTTCATCATCGGGCATAAGTGTAGCTACTATTACTGGCTTAATACCTGTTCTTCGAGAAGTTTCTTCTACTGCTTTAGCTAGGAAAGAATATGCTAAAAGCTGTACTCCAGTAACGCCCAGCTTAAAACAATACTCTAAAATCTTTACAATATTTTCTGGGTGTAATACAAAGTCGTAATAGTATTTATATGATTTTAAGCCGAATTGTCCTGCAGCTATAAAAGGTGATGTGCCTACTAGTACTTTAGGTATTTTTACTCCACTTAACTCGACTAAAGGGAAAGAGAATTTCACGCTGAAACCTTAGCTGAACGAAGACTCTTTCTTCATTTTCTCTAAGTATTTTTCTACTTCATCTTTACTTAGTATTCTGAACTTCTTTGTCTTAACGTCTACTAGAGCCGCATCTATTATCTCCTTTTTAGCTCCTCCTTCAATAGTCTTATCGAGTGTATAGAGTGCGAGCAACAGTGCTTTTTCTAGACTCATTTCAAGACTATAATTTTTTTCAAGTATTTTGAGTGCTTCTTCACTACCAGATCCTATTGCATGTGCATAGAAACCGAGATATGTTCCTTGAGGATTTGTTCCATATAGCTTGGGTCCTGTTGCGTCTACTCCTGCTATGAGGAATGCTACTCCGAATGGTCTTACGCCGCCGTACTGCGTGTATATCTGTTTTATGTCGCATATTCTTCTGGCTAAAGTTTCTACGGGAATAGGTTCATCGTAAATAAGTCTATGAATCTGCGCGTATTCTCTTGCTTTATCGATTAGCACACGCGCATCAGAAGCGAAGCCTGCGAATGTTAGGCCTACGTGCTCGTCTATCTTCTGTATTTTATCAAAAGGCTCTGCTAAAGGATACTGCTTTTTGTTGAGAACTGCTAAAACAACTCCTTCTACACACTTTACTCCGAGCGAAATGTAGCCTTTTCTAACTGCTTCAAAAGCATACTCTACTTGATATAGTCTGCCATCTGGCGAAAAAATAGTTATCGCTCTATCATATGCAATAGAGGGAGGTAACCCCATTTTATTACCTAGAGAATAAAAACAAACTAGCTTAAATTCTTTATCAGTGGGTAAGACTAAAGCAATTCAAAATAAAGCACTTAGTTCCACTAGTATATTTAGCGGAGCTTAATAGAGCCAATCATCTTTAGTTCTCTTTCAAGTTTATCTGAGTACTCTACATTACTTACTTTTACTTCAAATTCTTGCACGCTAAGCATGTAGATACAATAAGTATTCTTTTAATAAGCCTTCTACTGCTCACTAACACTAGTGTAACTTTCTTAGCCATAATTGCTAGAAGAGCTTCTTCAAGCAGGTCAGCAGTGTACTCAACTATATCTTTAACGACTCTACCGAGCAACGTAAGCCTATAAATGCCTCCTGTTTTATCTATAAGACCTTTAAGTTTTTCTAAATGATAGTTTAAAGTATTCTTATCCTTCAAGCCACTTTCTCTAAGTAAAATCAGTAAACGAGAGAGACCCGTGTTTAAATAGAAGCTCAATAACTCTTCTAGCTGGATGTGAAAGCGCCACAAAGATAGTGTTTAAGTACTCTTTGAGAATACTTTCAGCCATACTTTGCCACCGAACGCGAGTACAGCTGTAGTAATTACTAGTTTTCTCTTCTTTCATTTCTTTAAGCAACTCAAGGACTCGATACCTAAAGTCTGGGTTAAGGTTTGCTGTAGGTTCGTCGAAGAGAAGGAGTTCAGGGTCTCCTAAAAGCGCCTCTGCTAAGCCAACTCTCTGTGCGAGACTTTTGGAGAGACCCTATTTTTCTTTTTCTATACTCGTAAAGCTCTGTAAACTCAAATACTCTAATAACTTCTCTCTTAGGCGATGCTACTTCCTTTATTTTAGCTACTGACATTAAATAGTCTTCTACACTAAGTGGAACTGGATAAATTTGATTTTCAGGCATAAAGTCTATTTTCTTTCTATTAGACTTATAGTAAATCCAAGGATTTTTACTAAAAACTTTTACTTCACCATAATCAGGTTTAATAAGCCGTGTATAATATGTAGTGTAGTAGTTTTGCCTGCTCCATTAGGACCTATGAGCCCAACTATTTCTCCTTCTTCAATAGTTAAATTAACTCCTCTAAGAGCCCTAGTCGAGCCAAATGATTTAGCGACGTCACTCAGCTCGACGATAGCCATCATGGAAAGTACTGTCTTCAATAATATAAACTGTCTTCAGGTAGAGAGTTCTCTACCTTTATAAATGCTTAAATATTTTTCGGCAGCAGAGGATACTTTACCCAGACTATCATGGGTCCAGGCTCTCTATTTGCCCACGCGTAGTAAGGTATTGCTGTGAACTCTACTTCTTTCAGCAAATACTTCAGTTCGCTTACTTTTTTATAGAGCTTGTTTTCCCACTCTGAATTGTCTGCAACATAGCCTCTGCCTTTTATGACGACTACTCCTCCTAAGAGAACTGGATTGAATTCTGTTTTTAGCTCAGGATTTCGAGGAAGTACTAAGTTCCATACATCGAAGTCTTTGTTGTCGGCTTGCTCAAGGCAGTAGACTATTGGCCCTCTCTTAATAGCTACTCTACACGCGTGGTTTAGTACCCATGGGTGAGAAGCTACTAGGACTACAGGCATACTGAACTCTAGTTTTATTCGGTCTCCTTTTCTCCATACTTTACGTATCTCGAGATAAGTGCTTGGCTCCGGCTTTACTTCGAGTAGTCTTCCATTTAAAAATACTTCGGTCTCACTACACCATCTGGGTATTCTCAAGTAAATAGAAAACTCTTTTTCTTTTTCAGGCTCTACTTCAATTTCTATTTCGCCTTCCCATGGGTACTTAGTGTACTGATTTACTTCAATAGTAGTTCCTTCTAGCTCTATTTTCGCCGAGTTCTCGGCGTATAGGTGAACCCATATGCCTTTACTTGAAGTACTGTAGAAGTAGCCTGGCAAGTAGGCTAGTAGTCTAACAATGTTTGTAGGACAACACGCGCAGCCAAACCATTCTTCTCTTCTATGTTTTCCTCTGTCTGCTAAAGGATTATCATAGAAAAAGTACTTGCCGTCAAGCGATATACCTGATAGCGCCGCGTTATATAGTGCTAATTCCATTACATCAGCGTACTTTGCTTCAGCTGTAGCCATGAGCATACGCCAGTTCCACATAATATTCGCTATAGCTGCACATGTCTCGCAGTAAGCCCTTGCGTCTGGAAGCTCGTAGTCTTCTCCAAAAGCCTCTCCTTCATGCCTAGACCCGACGCCACCAGTAACATACATTCTTTTTTCAACCATACTGCGCCACAGTCTAAGGAGAGTCTTGAAGAGAGAGACTTCCCCTGTCTCCATGTAGACGTCTGCGGCACCACAATTTAGGTAAAGAGACCGGACAGCGTGACCTACGATTTCATCTAGTTCTCTGAAAGGCTTATGGTCTATTAAGTATATTGAGCCCCCTACAAGACCCTTCCCTCTCTCATCTATGAAGAATTTCGCTAAGTCTAAGTACTTTTTACTGCCAGTAACTCTGTATAGCTCTACGAGAGCCATTTCTATTTCAGGATGCCCTGGAACCCCTTCTCTTTTCCCTGGGCCAAAAATGCTGACTATATGGTCTGCTAAGCGTATAGCGGCATTTAACATTAATTTACTGCCTGTAGCCCTGTAGTAAGCTACTGCTGCTTGAAAGAAATGTCCAGCACAGTAAAGTTCGTGCATTCTAGTTAAGTCCTTCCACCTAGCTTCTTTATTAAAAGCGTAGTATGTAAACAAGTAGCCGTCTTTGTCTTGAGCCGAAACAATATCTTTTGCTACAGAATCCGCTATTTCTCTCAACTTGTCGTCGTGTTCATAAGCTAAAGTATATGACAATGCCTCAAACCACTTGTATACATCTGAGTCATCGGCTATTCTCCACTCAATATTTTTATCTCCGCGAGCTACACGCCTAAAGTTCTCTATTCTACCTGTTTTCTCTAACTGCTTGTATACTGCGAGAAGAGTTACTTTCCTTAAAGTCTCGATACGCGGTCTCCAGAAGACATCATTAAGCTTAATAGAGTTCACAGGAACAGGCTTCAGTTTAGCGTAAGGACTCCTAGACGTGTCTACTATAACACATTTCATTAGTATCCGTAACTATTGTGCAGAATCCTTTAAATAATTTATTTTTACTCCATTAAGATTATTTTCTCTCAGATAGAAAATTTTTAATTTAATGATAAATATTCTAGTCTAATTAATATTACTTAATATTAAGTGATATTAAATCTATGGCTGAGCAGACGATTAGTATTGAGGCCTATACTTTATATTACTAAGGAACACTACTTTATAAATATTTTTGTTACCGTTTCATTGGGAACTATTACTGTTTCTGCAAACGGCTTTAACAGATTTTTTTCCAGAACTACTCCCGCCTCTTCGTTTTCAACAACAATTTTCTCTCCTAAAGGCGCTTTAGGCTTAATTCTCAGCTTCAAGTTTAGCTTTCTTTTAGTCTTCCTGTAGACTATGTCTAGTACTACTCCCCTGTAATTTATGCCCCTTATACCATACCTTCCTAGAAATTTCTCAGGTAAATTAGGCATTAGCTTCAGCGACTTTGTCGAAAGATCTTCTCTCATACCTAAAAGGTACCTTATTATCATTAGTGATGTAAGCGCGCCCCACCCGTAGCACTCTATTCCAGCGAACTCTCCTTTAACGTAGCCCCAATGCTCGTAACTTGTTCCTGGAACAGGGTATCTCGGCCGAAGTACACGAGTATCGGCCGCCTTATACGCGCTATCAACTATACTGAACACTATTTTTCTCAAGTAGCTTAGCTTACTCTTGTCTTCTTCAGAAACTTTAGCCAAAGCTTCGAGGAGAGAGTATGTCAGTGGAGGCCACCATAAAACATCCCAGCCTGCTGAGACACAGATTTCTCTAATGACCGCTTCTACATCATCGAACATTATTTTGACTTTATTTTGGGGGGCAAGCTCGAGAAATACTGGAGCAAGGTGAAGCACGTCTTTAAATCTAGTATACGTGTTAAATCTTGTATCAAAGTCTCGGTACCAGTTTCTGTTCCAGTGCCACTCAAGCTTATTTAAGTATTCTTCGTGGAGCTCTATCCAAGTTTTTTCGTCTTCCTTTAAGCCTAGGTCTTTAGCCACAATAGCCATGAACTTGGCCGCATGGCTCATTACAGCTTGTAGTTCAGAGACTCTGAGATATTCTATTGACTCTGATCCTTCTCCTCCGCCGCCGAACCTGAAAGCCATGTCTTCTCCGCTTTCCCAGCTGCACTTGTAGTGCAGAAAACCTTCTTCATCACTTCTGTTTTCAATCCACCAGAAGAGATACTTCTTCCAGTACGGGTAGAGCTTTTTAGCCCACTTTAAGTCCCCTGTTCTAATGTAGATTAAGTGATAATCGTAGAATGGAAAACACCATGCAGGTGAAGTACCGCAGGCGCTTCCGTCGTAGGCAATCATGTTCGGTGTTCCGTCTGCGTGAATACATGGAACATTAGGTGCTTTAGCATTGGCGAAAAGCCCGTAGAGCACTTCTTTAGCAGTGTTTTCGTCAAAGTAGCTGTAGATGAGCATGTCTATAGAAGTTTCCGCTAAAACTACTCTAGGCCAGTTAACGTGCATTATGTCCCACTTATTCTTAATTATTCCCCTAGGAGGATACACCATGTGCCTCAGTGTCTCGATATCGTAGCGAAAACCGTTAAGCCAGTATAAAGGCCAGTCTCCTACAAGAAAAGCTGTTTTTCTCCAGAAAGCTCTATCTTCTCTCATTTTCTCCTCAATGACTGTGCCGTATTTTCTGAGAGCGTTTTCTGCTTTACGTAGAACTTCTCTTGAGTACCTGTCTTTAGCCACTACTACTGTAAGCCTCTGTTCTTCTCCTGGAGCAAGCTTTAAAGAAAGTATTCCCCAACCAGTAGCTTCGCCGAAATACTGGACTCCATTACATGACTTTAGCAAAGTCTTTCTGAAACTCTCTACACTCTGCGAGGCCATAACTTTAGAAAACTCTTTATCACATACTAAAGCAACAGACCTTCCTCCGCCTTCAACAAGCACCTTAGAAGACTCTTCTTTAACTACTAGAAGTGTATCTCGGCAGCAGAGAGTGGCATGAGACATTACTTCCACGTTTCTCGCAGTATTTCCGATGTTGCGGAGAGTTAGAGAACATGCGAGAGAATCTCCGTCAATTAAAATAAATACGCCGGAAATCTCTATGTCTTTGTAAGTAAAGTGGTTTTCAATAATGTTTTTAGTGTGGTAGCTCGACCCTACTTCAACATTTTTCTCTAAATAATCGTTCTGAGTAGTAAATAGGTCTCCGTCTATATTGAAGGCAATACCCATCGACACAACACAGTCGGCGTTTTCAGGGGATATAAACCACTTAAAAGCTATTAGCCAACCGAATCTAAATACATCGAAGCTCTTGACAACGCCACTTGGCTTGTCAGGGAAACAGTGGTCTACGTTTTGTAGTAAGCCAAATGGAGTGTAATCTCCTTTAAGCTTGCTCATAGGTACACATCTTTAAGTAAGGAATAGGATAGATATAAGCTTTAGCCTTTATTTCTGAAAACGTTAGAAAAGTTCAAATCATTAAAACACGTATTACTTTGCTATATAAGCTATTTTTAAACAAAAAAATGCTTAAAAATACAATACTATTTATAGTTTAGATTACTTCTGGCTAGAATATTTTTCACCCTGAGATAAAAAATATAGTTTAATTAATAAAAGTCATTACAGTACTTTTAATTATGGTAAAGTATTTATATTATGTACAAAAATATACACTGTGGTAAGAGAAGTAGAGAAGACAGCGTTTTCAGCGTCGACTTTCACAGTAACTACGGCTATTCACTTTACTTCAACATTATTCTCTATAGCTAAAAAAGCGCCGTTTAAGCTGCAGAAAATTAATAATACTCTAGAAAATATTGAAGTTGCTCTAGGGTGAAAACTTGAAAAATTCCTTGCAGTAGCTCTGTTTCTGAGTATACTGTTCGTAAACATAGCCTACACGAAACCTCAGTACAAGTACTCTCAGTTAGATGTACTCGTAGTAGTCTTTTTAGATGTTACTCACGACGGCGTTAACACTAATCTTATGGGAAAAAATCTCACAAAGATATTCATTGAGCTAGAAAAGGCAAGACTTTTCTACTGGAGAAACAGCCACATGAGATTTCATATAAACTTCACTTACACAATTATAGTTACTCCAGTTAGATTTACTGGCTGGTGGCTTCCTGAAGATATAGCTAGGCAAGCAGCTAGCTGCATTTTAAGGAAAGTAAGCGTTTACTGGGATGACTTCAACGGAGTAGTAGCACTATGAGCTGCACCCAAGTACCGGGAAGAACCAGACCCTATTGGAAGCGTATGGGGGCCTGGAGGAACTATATACAAGTATTCTAGCTACCAGCTGGATGGAGCAATAGCGTGGCTTTTTGTACATGAGTTCCATCACCAAGTAGACGAAGACTTCTATAGAAGCGGGTACCCAGAATATCCTCACGCAGACTATCCAGCTCAGCTAAAAGGACGGTTTGGAGAACACTTCGACTTCAACGCCTATATTCTCAGGTCATGGCCTGAAGAAACTTGGCTTAAACTGAAAGCTCCTTCTACAAGCAAGCCCAAAGTATACGCTGTAGAAGATGCTGACAGCGACCACTTTCCAGACTACGCGCCCAGTCTTCCTTTCGATGAAGTAAGGTTTGGAAGCTACGTGAACTCTTCTGACAGCGATGGAGATGAATTGAGCGATAGAGGAGAATTTCTCGCTGGAATATTCTTTTCTTCAAATCCTCTTTCATCAGACACCGATGGTGACGGCATTCCCGACGGCAAAGACCCCTATCCTCTATACCCTGTATCTACCTGTATATTAGAAAATAACTGGACCAAGATAATCGAGAAGTACATAAACTACCCGAGAATACGAGTTAACTATAGGCTCGAAGCTCTCTGGAACAATAGCGGTTTAGTTTTAAGGCTATCTTTGAGGCCACAAGAAGCAGACCACATTCTCATACACTTAGACTTAGATAGCAACGGCTGGTGGCACGGCAAAGGAAACTATGAACTCATACTTTCTCCTAAGGCAGGAAACCCCCTTATTAAAGCACACGTACTAGACTGCTCTGAAGCAGAAAAGAGCTTAGATAAGCCCTGTCTCTGGGACGACGATCCTAGACACGGCTACAGGCTAGTTACTTTAAACGACTTTAAGACAACGTCTTACAATAAACTTATTGAAGGAAAACTATACAAAGTAATCGAAATACTTATTCCAAGAAACAGTAAAACCGGGTTTATTCCTAAAGAAAACAGAACCATTGGTCTCAGACTAGAGTTCAGGTATGAGAACAGCTCGTGGGCAACCGTCTTCGAACGATATCACTTAGTATACTTAACTTTAGTTAAAAAGCCTCCAAGCATAACTCGCGTAGAAGCGAAAAATATTTCTCCGCCAAGCAATGAAGACAAAGCTATATACATAAAACAGTACGTGGAATTTCTGACAGAAAAGTACGCTAAAATAGTAGTTTTCGTCGAAAACTATGCTTTCAAAGACATCGAAAATATTAGCATTAAAATAGGAAACCATACACTTCGCTTAGATTACCTAAAGGCCAGGAAATCAGCAAAACTGAGATACACTGTTCCACTTACAGAAAAGAAGACTGCAGTTCTCCCGAGGAGAGCTTACATAGAGTACTTTGTAGGCTCAAAGAAATATAATCTTGAGCAGAGTTTACCTATAATAATTGTCTCAGTAGAAAAGCCGCCTGATATAGGATTAATTCTTTTAAAAGATTCTCTCATAACTATTGCCATACTGGCGGCAGCTACTGTTTTAGCATATGCAATAATTCTTATTAAAAAGAAAGTGCAGAAAACTATTTAAATAAATTTCTTCTGATTAATATGTGCATAATTTCAGTTTTAATTTTAATGACTATTTCTTTGGTATAAGCGAGTATAAAATAGCGTTTAGAGTATTTTACCATGGTAAATACATATACCGTAGATCCTAGCAAAGCAAAAGTATTAACTGAAGACTCTAGACAAGTAATTAAAGCCAGCGGATTTATTTGGGCTGGAGGCCAGAAAAAGAAAAAGGGACTATCTAAGGCTATTTCAGTAATAAAGAAAGACAGCATTAGGATATCAGTAGAAGCAGAAATAGATGAGCCTATTATGAATATGTGCTTAGGGTCTGCCTTAATGTTGTCTCCTACTTTATAGTCCGTCATCGCGTTACACATTGTCTGCGAAGTATTTTTCCCGCAGCCCCCACACTTCTATAGTCGAATAAGACATGAACTGTACTGTGAAAGCATCGGGATCTATTGATGCTGCATCTTTTACATAGAATAAGTTTGTGCAAGTCCGAGGTATTACTAGTGCGTCGTACTCACCGTGCATGGGCAGCACTCCCACATTAGCGTATACTCTAGTGAAGCCTAGGAACCAGAGGATAATTATTACTTGAAGAATGAGAGCTGACTACGGATTTGCTCCCATACTGATAAATAGTAGAAATAGCACGATGAATCCTCCCGCGAAGAGAGAGTATGATTTGAAGTAGCTGGCTCGCTAGGGCTCTCTTGGAGCTTTTTTCTCGCAGCCTCGAGTGTGCTTCTATTAAGACTCCTTCTCTGCGCAATTCTTTAAGAATTGAAAGTGTTCCTATAACCTTTAAGCCTAGCTCTCTAGCAAGTCTTCTAGCCCTTCTATCGTCTATGACTATGATCTTATCTTTCATTAGAGCTAGAAGTATTGCTGAAGATCTACCAAGCCCCAGTCTTGATAATCTCTTCCTGGTCTCCTCTACGCTTATTTTTCTCTCAGAAATAAGTCTTGAAAGTTCTTGATATACTTCATCTCTCTTCCTCTCTACTTCTTCAAGTACTCCACGCGGAACTTCTGCTTCACTAAATAACTCAAGAGCTTTCTCCAAAAGACTTAGTTTAGCTAGCACTATAATTGGAGACGTATTGAGTACTACTCTTAAAGATGCTCCTGTATGCATCTAGCTCCTCCTCAACCTCCTCTTCATCCATAATACTATACTTAATGCCAAGCTCACGTAAAAGGAGCCAGAGTTCGTCGACTCTCATGCTTAAGAGTTCTGCTGCCTTACCTGTAGATATTCTACCACTAAGTAAGAGTCCTAGAACCATAAAGAGTTTCTCCTTGTCAGGATAAGATACACGCTCACGCTCGATAACCTTCTTTAACTCAATAGACATAAAGTTACACCCATTAAACAATATTATTTTTCTGAACTTATATATAGTGCTCTCTGTAAATGGCCTTATAGTTAAGTATTGTTTATGTATAACATAGATAAGTTATTATCAGCCATCAAGCAACTTTACCAATAGTAAGGTGTAGTGATCTTAGTTAATGATTAAACATAACCAAGTCCCTTTGTTTCCAAGTAAATGATTTACCCGAAGACTAAACTGTGCTATATAATAAGTCAGCTAATCAAGCCGTCATCACCTTCAGCACCAGAAACCCTCATCACTCCAACGTAGTATCCGCGCCGAAATATAAGTACATTGTTTATCTAGCTGAAAATAAGGCTTCTGTACAAGTAGAAACAAAATAGTGATTTTCGTAAAATACAGTAAAGTTAAAGATACAAGGAATCAACATTTACGAGCCTAAAATTATGGTAGTTATTTGAGATTATAAGCTTTAAGTTTTAGTCTATTTATTTCAACTGCTGTTGATTTAATGCATTTCTTCAAGTAGTTCTTATCTATATTCATGTTGTGAAGTTTCCGGTAGAGCTTGATGAATTCTTTGCAGTCCTTAAGTATGCTCAGCATTTCTAGGTGGGTTTTCGCGTCATAAAGCTTGAAGGGAATGCTTTTGCCTTTAATTCTCAGTATTCTTCGCCCTACATAGAATGCAGAAGATCTCGCATTTAGTAGTGCTTCTTTGGTTTTTCCTCTAGCTAAGCTTTTGACCGCATTTAAATATTCTGTCCGAGCTCCTCTAGGCTCTTTCCAGTAAATATCTAAAAGCTCTTTAAGTTCGACAAGAAGCTCCTTGATATACTGTTTTTTCAAATTTTTTAAGCCTTGAACTTCATCGAAGAATTCTCTGAAATTTCTTTGGGCAAGCTTGCTGTAGAGATCTTTAGGTCTAATGCTGGGAATATCTCCTTGAAGCATTATCTCGACAATAGCTAAGTTAAAGCAGGCATCTCTTACAGCAACTATTCCTTCGAAAACGATGCCCCGTCTATAACTCTCTTCTGCTACCTTTAGGCAAGACTCACTTTTATTGAATACTGGGAGTATTTCACTTAACTCCCACTTCCACGCAAGAGCTTTCTTTTTCCACTCTCCGAGAATACCTTTAGGATCTTCAAGTATAATACCCTCCCGAAGTAACGAAATCCATAAGCTGGCCAGAATCCATGAGTCCTCTCTCCTCCGATACTTCTCGTCCTCGAACACATGCTTAAAGTGCTCAATAGAATACCTCCATATTTCTACCTCAAACCCTTCAACATGCCTCACTTCAGGATTCCTTACTTTAATTTCTCCTTCAAGAACTACAGCTAAATCAACATCGCTCATCTCATCAACAGTTCCTCTAGCAAGAGAACCAAAGAGAATAACGCCGACAGCATTCTGGCCCATAAGATCTCTTGCCGCTTCTTTAGCTACTCTGAACATAGCGTCAAGAAACATAATTTCAACAGGTAGTTCTACTAATAATATCATATTTTTATACCTATGTACTGTGGCAATTGGAGTACACTACCCTAAGAAAATCACTTCAAAATCTCCATCAAATGGAGCTGTTATCTTAAAACCGTAATACTTACTGCAGTCAAATTAGAATACTGTCAGACATATGGCAAAAATATATATAGTAGTATTTTAAAAGTAGACATAGTACGTTAATAACTTATTTAAGATTTATTGCATATAGATTTTACGTAAATTTATAGTCTAGTAATTTACTGTAGTGTATAGCGTGGTAAACTATGCTCAATACTTTACTTGTATTTGTTAAGCAAATGTAGTTTGAATAATACGATACTGGGATGTTTTAGTTTTTTGTATAATGATATAGTTTAAGTTAAAGTAACTTATATTGTTACCTAGAATTATATTTAATTATATGTTAATTAATAGTGTTATGTATTTTAAAAAATTAGAAAAATTTATAAATATATTAGCTTTGTTCTCTTAAGTTGGAAAATGATAGAAAATAGAAATAATATATTAGTGTCTATACTGCTGTCTAGTATACTTCTATTAACACTGGTTTCTACAGACGCAGTATACTCCAAGAAAATTGTCCCTTCTGATGATTATGGAGTTTTAGAGAATAATTATGTTACTTCAAAAACTGTAATTTATACTCCTTCACAAGATACTAGCGTTTCTGAATGCTATCCTTCTTATAGCTATGGTTCTTCTCAAGTAATTTTCTCAGGATACTACGGGTCCGGCGACGAAGAGGAAAATGACCGCTACTATCGGTATGCTTATATAAGGTTTTCTTTTAACAAAATTCCAGCAAACGACATTAAGTACGCTAAACTTGTGCTCTATTTATGTAAATCTATGACACTTTTTGAACCCGGAACTACTAAAAAAGTTTTTGACGTATACTGTACTACCACATACTGGTCCGAGTCGACTACTTGGTATAATAGGCCTAAAATTCACGGCATTTACGGTAAGTTTACTGTTTTTGCAAGTGATCCCGATAAGAAATCCTACAGCGTTGACTTAACGGTGCTTATAAAGAAATGGCTTTCTTTTGCTACTAACTACGGTATAGCCATTTGCAGTAAATATTCGAGCGAACACGCTATTGTTTCATGGTATTCTAGTGAAGTAAATAATGTTGCTTACAGACCTAAACTCATTATATCGTATAAGTATGGTCCTGAAATAGAGCTTATTCCTTCGTCTACGTCAGGATACCAGAGCACAACTATTAAAATAACTGTTAAAGTGTATTCAAGAGGAGGATTTTACGGTAAAGTATGTTTTCACGCAAGTATTCCTCAAGGATATACTTGCAGTTTTAGTCCGTCAAGTTTAATTATTTCATCTAAAGAGTCCCCTAAGTTTACTACACTTAAGGTCTCTATTCCTTCGAGTGCCGCTGCAGGTACGACTACTATTAAAGTTAGAGCAGAGTCTGGGAACTACTATAGCTATTCTTTGCTGAAAATAAAAGTACTTCCTTACGGCTTTACTTTTACAGCAACTCCTTTATCTGTTTCTGTTAATCAAGGGAAAAGCTGCACTATTACTCTTAAGGTAACTAAAATAGGAGCTTACAATAAGAAAGTATCATTTAGTGCAGTTAAAGTGCCTAGCGGAATAACGGTTACTTTTAATCCCGCTACTCTTACTCCTACAGGCTCTGCTACAGCTTCTATTAAGGCCTCATATACGGTTAAACCGGGGACTTACAGCATTAATATATTAGCTAAAGGAGCCGACGGCAAGTCTTCTTATGTTATAATTAAAGTAGCTGTTAAGCCTGCTTTATTCGACTACTCTTTGAGTGTTTCTCCATCGTCGGTTAAAATTGTCAAAGGAAAATCAGCAACTGTTACTATTAATGCTGTACTGAAGAAAGGCTCACCTGAAGTTGTCTATCTAAGTGCTCAAAGCGTACCTAAAGGTATTTCCTGTAGTTTTTCTCCTGAAGAAATTAAGCCTACCGCTTCAAGTAAACTCACAATAACTGTTGACTCAAACTGTCCTTCCAAAGTATACACCATCGTGATTCTTGGTTCAAGTGAAAGTGAATTAGAAAAATCAGCTAAGTTAACTATCGAGGTAATAAACCGTATAATTCCTGTGTCTCCTCCTCAATGTATTATAGCTACTGTTACTTATGGTAGCGAGCTCGCTGATGAAGTTCAAGTACTAAGAGGTTTCCGGGACAATATTATGATGAAAACTTATCAAGGCTCCTCTTTCTTTAAGTCATTTAACGCTTTTTACTATAGCTGGAGTCCTAACATAGCTTACTGGATTCAAGAAAATCCGTGGGTAAAGCCGCTGTTTAAAGCACTAATTTATCCGCTGGTAGGAATTCTTTTGTTTTCAGTGTTTATAGTGTCTCCTATTATGAACATGCACCCTGATGTAGCTGTCTACATGGCTGAGACCATTATTTCGCTTTTAGTAGGCTTCATTTACTGTGGACTTCCCTTGAGTTTTACGCTTAGATCTAAATCGAAGTACTTTAGAAGAAAAATTTCTGCAGCAATGGGTTTAATGTCTTTAGCTACACTACTTACTTGTATTATACTGCAGATTACCGAGCTCTCAGACGCTCTTTCAATAACGTCTTTTCTCTATGTTCTAATGAACATCATCTTCTCACTTTACTCAACACCACTTCTAGTGAGAAAAATAAATGAAAAGCTTTTACGTATAAAGTAGTTGGCCTTTTTCTTAGTTTATATTAATTTTTTAGCAGCCTGCTGTTTTATCATAGTTAATCATTTATTGTATTAGCTCTTAGTTCTCTAGAGATAATATGAGAATTGATTCATCTTACTGTACTGCATCTGGAGTGCCTCTAGGGGGTATAGGGACTGGTTCTGTTGAGCTGAGAGCTGACGGCAGATTCTATGAGTGGCATATATTCAACAATGGTCGGTGGGCTTGGAGACAGGAAGATAGGGAGAAAGAGTTTATGTCTCCTAGAGACTTCTTCTTTGTAGCTAGAACTAAAACTGCTGGCGGCAGTATTAGAGTAAGGCTTCTTCAGGCTAGTAAAGGCTATGAGCTAGGCGGAGACCCGTATACTTTCCCTTGGTTCAGGTCTGTTGATAAGATGGAGTATAATGGTGAACCACCCTTTATATTCATTAAGTACTTTGACCAAGATTTGCCTGTAGATATAGAGCTGGAAGCATTTTCGCCATTTATTCCAAGTGACGTGAAGAACTCGTCTATTCCAGTAGCGTTCTTCGTATTCAGGGTAAGGAACAAGCTCGATGAAGAAATAGAGTTTAGTCTACTTGCTGGAATAAAGAATCCTTTTGGAGAAATTCCAGCTGAAGCAGAGATATTCGTTGATAAAATCAAGGGAGGCTTCGCTTTAACCATAAAGGGCACTAATATCCATAGGAAGCACTGCATGTATAGAGGCTCTATTACTCTCGGCTTTATTAGTGAAGGAGAGTACGGCTACTGCTTGACTGCTCCCTATGAGGAGCGCCCACTTAGATACAAGTGGGTTGAATTCAGGGCTACTGGTCTGCTAAAAGATGAAGAAAAGCTTACTAGAGTAGAAGAGAGAGTCTACAGTATTGTTGTCTGTAAGAAGAGACTTAAACCTAGAGAAGAAACTAAGATCACTGTTTTCTTAGCATGGTTTTTCCCTAACCATTACGATGACTTAGGGTACTATCTTGGTCACGCTTATGAAAACTACTTTGATTCGTCGAGTAGTGTAGCTGAGTACATTGTAGACAACTTTGAGTATCTCTACAGCTACACTAAGAAATTCCACGACTTGCTTTACTCTACTTCAGTCGACTACTGGCTAGTAGACTTAATTGCCTCTCAGTTAACCACTATGGTTAAGTCTACTTACTACACTAAAGACAAGCTTTTCGGTGTATGGGAGGGCTATGGATGCTGTGGACTAAATACCACTGATGTAGCGTTCTATGGCTCAATAATGATTCTACAGCTGTTTCCCGAATTAGAAAAGACTTGGATTAAGTATCATGCAAAGTGGCAGCTCAAGCCGGATCTCTCTCCGTACTACGAAGTATTTGCTTTAGCAATCCCAGAGAACATGGCCTTGCTAAAAGAAGAATTAAAAAAGGATCCTAGCATAGGTATGGATTTAGAGAAATTTAAGAAGACTGTAAGGAAAATTGTAGAGAAGACTGGTAAAGATCCTACAGGCAGAATAATGCACTACTTTGTAGGCTCGTTTAAGCGCCCCGACACATACAATAGACCCGATATGAACCCAGAGTACGTTTTAATGGTTATTAGAGACGCTTTCTGGCTTGGCGATAGAAGTCTACTAGAATCTTTGTGGAATGTTATTAAGGAGGCCATAGAAGTTATTTTAAGAGTTCATGATCCCGTCGGCTTAAAGCTTCTCTATCACTACGCTCCTGCAGGCTACGAGGCCATTCATCAGAGTATAGCATATCGGTTAGGGTTTGCTGAACGTTTCGGCAGATTCTTGAGCTATGCTGCTGCTGGTTATACATTTTACCCGATATCGGTTCAAACATTTGATGCTTGGAGCCTTTTAGGAATAACTTCATTTACTGGAGTGCTGTGGTTGGCTGCACTAAAAGCTGTAGAAAAAGCAGCTGAAATAGTGGGAGATAACGAGTACAGCGAGCACGTGAAGAGAATATTCGGCGAAGGTAAAGAGAATTTAGTTAAGTATCTCTGGAATGGAGAATACCTTGACCTATGGTATGACCCTATTAGCGGCAAAAGGGATAAAGGCTGTTCTGCTTCGCAGCTCGATGGGCAACTCTACTTAACGCTTTTACTAGACCTCGGCTATCTACTTGATAGAGATAAGACACTAAAGATTCTTCAAAGTATATTTAAATACAACTTTGCTGAAGAAGAAGGGTTACTTAATGGAGTGTACCCAGGTAGACCAAGGCCAGCTTTTGCAGGAGACATGCCTTTACCGAATGATACTGGCTTGAAGTACACTGTTGGCTCGCAAATAGATACTCCGTGGACAGGTATCGAGTTCGAAGTAGCCGCACACATGATAAACGAAGGCATGGTAGAGGAAGCATTTAAAATACTTAAGGCAATACACGAGAGATATGCTAGGTACGGTGAATACTGGAACCACATTGAGTGTGGTGGCCACTATTATCGCCCAATGGACTCTTGGCTAGTACTTATGGCTCTCGAAGGCCTACTCTACAACGGGTTCGAGAAAAGACTGAGATTTATGCCTAAAATAAACGAGAAGTCATTCAGAGGTTTGCTGACAGTTACCGGGAACTGGGGTATTGTCGAGCAAGTAGTCGAGGATAATGTGCAGAAAGTATCTATTAGTCTTGAGCAGGGCTCGCTTAAGCTGAAAGTACTCGAATTAAAGAAGTTTGGCAGCGTAAAGAAAGTAGAGGTTTCAATTGACGGGGAAGCTGTAGAAGCTGACTTTAAAGAAGAAAAAGAAAAAGTCGTACTCGAATTAAGTAAAGAGGCTGTTGTAACGAAAACAATCAAAGTTAAAATATATTACCGTTGAATTATTTTTAAATATTTTTGAAGCTTGGCAAAGCTTTTAAGTCATTTATATCTATTGCTATTATTTTTTCTTCCCTTAACCTCTCTTTATCTAATATCTTTTTAGCTACTAGTCCATAGTATTTTTTCAAAGGTCTTATTTTCACGTAAGCTGTCTTCTCGGCTAAAGTATTGACTATATTTTGTGCTCTACTGTAGTCTATTTCACTCCACTTTACCTCCATATACAGTGCTGTTTTCGTTTTAGCGTTGTATGCCACTATATCTATATCGAATGAGCCTTGAGGAAACTTGCCATAGTATTTTGATATTGATGTAGGTGTGAAAGGTAGTTTATTTTCTTTAGCGAGCTTTTCCACTATTTCTTTTGCTAGTAACTCAAATGCTTCACCTAGATAAGTGTTTAGTGTTTGTATACATTTTTCATAGACTTTTCTCCAGTTATATTCTAGTAGACTTCTATTCTTGTATACGTACTTAAACCAGAATTTTGTAAAGTAGTCTTTTATCGTATAAAATGCACCCTTTTTCCTACCAGCGGGAAGCTCTGGCTTAATTATGTCTAAGAGCTCTGTTAAGTCTTTTAAATACGGTGATAGTGAAGTAGGCTTTAGTCCCACTTTATTAGCTATTTCAGATACTCTACAATATCCTTCAGCTATCGCCGACAATATTGAGGAGTAAGTGTAGTAGTCTTTTCCAAAGGTTTCTCTAAGGATACCATTTACTTCGTCTCGTAGTGGAGCATGTTCTTCGAAAACTAGTTTCTTCAATGCATCTTCAATGCTTTTTACGGAATATTTCTGTATTAAAGCGTAGTAGTAAGGTACTCCTCCGAAAATTAAGTAGAATTTTACTTGCTCTTCAAGACAATTTACTCCGAGATCTTTAAGCCACTCAATTATAGTAGTTACTTCTAAAGGCTTTACTTCAAGCCTTACATCAGCTCTACCGTATAAAGGTGACTGATAGTCTTCAAAAAGCCTCTTAATTAAGCCAACAACAGATCCACATACAATTACTGAAGGTCTTTTCTCTTTAGTATCCCAGAACCTCTGTAACTCAAATGGCACCGATGAGTCTACTCTAGTAAACCACTGGAACTCATCAAAAACAACTATTCCATCGTACTCAGAAAGCAGTTCAAAGAACTCTCTCCAAGACTCCGGCCTAACGTAGCTAGGTAATCTCATAGCTTCTCTTAATTGCCTGGAAAACTCTTCGAGTAGCATTTTACTACTTTTCTCAGGATTTACAAAAAGATAAATAAACTTCCTATTTTTACAGAATTCTAAAATAAGTCTAGTTTTACCTACTCTTCTTCTGCCATAAATAACAGCTAGAAAAGGCTCACTAACACTAGTCAAAGTTTTCAATTCAGCCTCCCTATCGTAAAACTTTATTTCAGTCATAATTATTACAAATAGAATAATTATAATTGGCATAAAATACTTTGCGCTCAAAATCACCGAACTATAAATTGGCGGTAGCCAAAAAATTACCACCAACTATGTAAAACCTTATATAGGTAGACCTAACTAGTCTACCCCGTGAAATACGTTACTGTTTCTGCCAAAATACCCGTAGAATTAAAAGAAATGCTAGATAAACTAGGAATAAAGCCTGGGCCTGTAATAAGGAGAGCTCTAGAAGAAGAAGTCAGGAGAGCTATGTTTAAGAGACTTGAGGAACGAGCCAAAAAATTGAGTAAAAAACTTCCAGAGATATCAGACGAGGAAATAGCTGAAATCATTAGAGAGTATAGGGAGAGATAATGTATCTTTTTGACGCAAGCTCAATTTTAAACTTAATTAAAAGAGGTCTAGTCACACCCCTAGCTGATGGATTAACCCTAGATTTAGCTCTCTACGAGTGTTTAAACGCTATTTGGAAAGAACATAAATTACTAAAGAAATTAAAAGAAGACATTGCTTTAGAATATGTAGACATTGTAGCAGATTTATTTAAATCAATGAATATATCTTCCATCAAAGGCTTTGAGAAAGAAGTATTTAAGTTAGCAGACAAAGAAGAACTCACAATATATGATGCATCTTATCTGTACTTAGCTAAAGTGAAAAATCTAGTACTAGTAACAGATGACAGGAAATTAAGAGAAAAAGCTTCAAAATACACCAAAACGTTGGCAAGTAAAGACATAGAAAAGAAATATAAACAAATCCTATAAACTAGGCTCCCTTACGTCTCAAGAGACTCGTGGGGTTATGTTAATAGTATCTATATTACGTAAATTTATTTTTAGATTATGTTTATGCTTCAATTAGACTTAAATGCTCATTAACTTTAGTCACACACTTTATTTTGTGCAATGTCTAATAATTAGTTTTTTAAATTAGGTGCACCTAATTTTATTAGGTATGGCTAACTCAAGTATCAACAATAAATCTCTAAAAATAGTGGAAGTAAAAGGAGACCTCAGCTTACTGCAGAAACTTACTCCCTTCGGTATATATCCTGGTGCAGAAATCAAAGTGCTGTCCAGAGGGAGGAGAGGTGTATTAGTCGAAGTAAATAATTCTATAGTATTTCTTGACAACAAGATATTTTCAAAAATATACTGCAGGGACTGACAATGGAAATTAAAGTAGTTTTATTTGGACACCCTAATGTAGGAAAATCAGTTATATTCAGCAAACTAACTAAGCTGACAGCAATAGCCTCAAACTACCCTGGAACTACAGTTGAAATATATGAAGGAAAATTAGAGTACCGCGGACACACCATAAAAATAGTAGATGCTCCAGGAACATACTCACTTATTCCTCGAAACGAAGCAGAAAGCATTGCAAGAAAAATACTATTTAATAGCCCTCCTCCGATAGTAGTGCATGTCGTCGACGCAACTAGTCTCAAAAGACACCTCTACTTGACTTTAGAACTACTTGAGCTCCCTCTCCCCATAGTACTGGCTGTAAACCAAGTAGATAGAGCAGAAAAACTAGGAATAAAAATCAACAAAGAGAAACTAGAAAAACTCCTAGGAATTCCAGTAGTACTCACTGTTGCCACTAAAGGTAAAGGACTTAAAGAACTACTTGAAACTATAATTAATATAGCAGAGAAATTCAATAAGAAGTATTTTGTTAGAAAAACTCCCACGGAAAAACATTTAAGTAAAATAGAGAAATATATCTTACCTAGGTTATCAAGTAAAAATAAAGTATTTTCAAAAGCTATAACTTATTTCACAATATTTAGTGATAAAGAATACTCTCACCTAAGAAAAAGCATTCCTTTAACAATTGACTTAGAAGAAATAGCTAATAAAATAATAGCAGATAGAATAAAGGTAGTCGAAGATATTTACAGAGAAGCAGTTCAGGAAGATAAAGAGTTCTTTAAAGTAAATTTAGTAGACTCATTACTAGTACACCCTGTTAAAGGCCTTATTATTACTACTTCTATAACACTAGCTATAGTTTGGCTTACTTTAGCTGTAATACATGAAATAGCTCACAGAGTACCCTTCATGATATATTACTCCATTTACGAGAAAATTGTTTGGGAGCCGTTAAACGAAATACTGCCAGAGAATATTTTCAAATATATTTTAATTGGAGATAATCCCGGAATATATTCTTCTATGGGCTTACTGACTACAGGTATATTTTTCGTGTTCTTCATGATACTTCCATGCCTTATAGTACTCTACTTTGTCTTAGGCCTACTAGAAGACTCAGGTATTTTACCTAGACTAATAGTGCCATTTGATTGCCCTCTACGAAGACTAGGTATGTGTGGTGAAGCTATACTGCCAATAGTAGCAGGCACTGGATGCAGTATTGTAGGAGTGTTTTCTACAAGAATTCTTAAGACTAAGAAATCGAAGTTTATTGCCTCAGTAATTCAGTGGATAGGAGTCCCGTGTATGGCTGAACAAGTAATGATATGGTTTGTTCTCGGAAGCTATGGTTCAGCATACGTGCTCTTACTCTATATAATTTTACTGCTAGTCACCATTCTAGTAGGGTTTTTCTTAAATACTGTAATAGAAGGCGTGGAAGAACCACTAGTAGTAGAGCTACCTCCTTGGAGAAAACCTTTATTAGAAAATGTTTTAGCGAAAACTTTTCTTAGAGTAAAAGAATTCCTTTTGAGAGGAACTCCCCTCATTTTAGCAGGAATATTGTTCGTGAACATACTCTACTACACAGGATCAATAAATGCTTTAGCTGAGTTCACTTCCCCAATATTTTCAGGACTATTTAACCTACCCGAAGACACTGTAGTAGCTATTATTGTAGGTATTTTAAGAAAAGACGTAGCTGTAGGCGTACTAAAATCTGTTGCACCTCAGCTGTCTCCACTACAAATGCTTACAGCAATAACTATTACAACACTATGCTTCCCCTGTATAGGCACTCTAGTAGTTTCACTAAAAGAAGTAGGAGTAAAACAAACTCTCTTGATGATAGGACTAATGATTATAGTCGCAGCCATCACTGGAGGAATACTTGGACTAGTCTCGAGTATTAAGCTTTAACACTTTTTACAAAGTCCCTTATCTCTTTTAGCAAACTAGGGTTCCTTTTAATATACTCAAATAATTTTTCCAATCTTTTTAAGGTTCCATCACTAATAGAATGCTCTATACTACATGCATCTTTCTCAGCCAGATCAGAAGGAACTCCCAGCACCTCACTAAGAAAATCTCTCAAAAGAACATGCCTTCTGTAGACTTTCTTAGCTATCTCTCTTCCCTCATCTGTTAACGTTATCGGTTCTCTTTTCTCGTACTTCACTAAGCCCTTTCTCGATAATTTTTCCAAAAACTCGACTACTGTCGGCGCTTTAACGTTAAGTATTTTAGCTAAATCTTTTACTCTAGCAACATTTTTCTCCATTAACAGTATATAGATTGCTTCTAAGTACTCTTCTTCACGTTTATTGACCATTCGCATACCCCAATACTTAGCAGATATTACAGCTATCTATTCATATTTTTAAGGAATAATTAGTTATATTTTACTTAGAAAACTTATACTGGTGGCTATGAATATAGTTCTTTCAGGTAAAAGAGAAATCTGTGGCAATATACTTTCTGCTGTTCTCGGAGAAAATGGAGTAAAAAGACTTTACTTCGGAGAATATTTTCGAGGAGAACCTTTTGCCGAAATTGAAGCAGTAAAAGAACCTTCGGTTTTAGTAGAAACATGGGATTTGAGCGGCATTGAGAGAATACTTGAAGTTAACGGCGTTTTTCTGCGAGAATTTATGAGCATATATAAAGATACAGTAGTGTATTTAATTGAATCTCCTGAAGAAAACTACTTGTGCTTAAAAGGTCGTATTATTCCGCACTACTGGTCTCCAAGAGATAATATTGATGAAATAGCCCGTGAAGGACGGTTTAGAGGAGAGGTCGTCGATAATAGTACTTTTTTAGTTTTCTACGAGAATAGATTCTTTGCTGTAAAATGTAATCAAAGCATCAATATCGATGTAAAGGAGAGTGAAGTAGAGTTTAGTGCCGAAAACATGTCTAAAGACTTTGTTTTAGTCGCCTCAGGAGGAGTTTCAAAAGAGGCTGTTTTAAGAGAAGTCTCCAGTGCCGTAAAAAATCCCTTAAAAATAGCTGGTCTTAGAGCTGAGTGGCTTAAATCGCTCTTATCTAAAATTCCTTCGCTTCAGACTAAGCGAAAAGACTTTATTGACTTATGGAAGTACTGCTGGTACGTTATACTAACTAATAGAAGTGTTGTTGAAAATCACCCTATTTTAGTTAAGCCGTTTAATATGCCGACTAAATATGTTTTTAGGCATCAATGGCTATGGGACTCTGCTTTCCACGCTATAGTTCTCTCACTATATGACGTGAATTTAGCTAAAGAAGAATTGTATAACTTGTTTCATGCTCAGAAACCGGATGGAAGAATTCCTCATGAAATATTCCTGTCTAAAACTATTTGTAGAAGACTCTGGCGTGTAGACGACTATTGTCCATGGACTACTCAGCCACCAGTAATTGCTGTGGCTGTTAAACGTATACTCGATAAAGAATTCGATAGAGGCTTCGCTAAACTAGCCTACGAAAAGCTAGTAAAATACGATGAATGGTTCTCATTGGAAAGAGACGTCGACAGAGATAATCTCGCATCATATATTGACTACCTCGAATCTGGCTGGGACAATAGCGTCCGATGGGATGACCCTATAGCAAGACTTCGTGAACAACCGGACTACTATCATAGACTTTATCCACAAGCACGCATGGCTCCTGTTGAAGCAGTAGACCTTAACTGCTTACTCTACGTTCAGAGGAAGACTATAAGCGAGCTTGCTGAAGCTCTAGGAGACTATGAGACTTCAGAAAAATACTATGCTCTCGTCGAAGAAACTAGGAAGAAAATACTACAGTACATGTGGGACGAGGAAACAGACTTCTTCTATGATGTCTATGAAGATACTCATGAAAAAATAATGGTTAAAACTCCAGCAGCCTTCCTGACTATGTTCGCTAAAATAGCTACCCGAGAACAAGCCGAGAAACTAGTAGAACACTTATTCGATCCAAAGGAGTTTTGGACAACTTTCCCGCTACCTACTGTCAGCGCAGATAACCCGAAGTATGATCCAAGAGGCTACTGGAGAGGAAGATCTTGGATAAACATGGTTTGGTTTACTTACTGGGGGCTAGTAAACTACGGTTACTTAAATGAGGCTAGGAAATTGGCTTTAAAAGTGATAGAACTTATGGCTAGAGGACCTACGTGCAGCGAGAACTACGATAGCTCTACAGGTGAACCTGTAGGCGCAGAAGACTTTGGATGGTCGACACTAATTTTAGATATAATGAGAGATCTAGAAAAAGAACAGCTTTAAGTTAAATTTAATTGAAATTAATGTTTTTATGATTAATACATTATTTAACGAGAAAAATATTAGTTTTGATAGATAAAAATAACGTATCTACTCCTTTACTGTAACTAATACTGGTTTGCTCATTTTATCTACTCCAGGCTCTAGTCTACCGTTATCGTTGACATCAAGCCACGCTACTGCCACGTATTCTCCGGGAGTAATTTCCTTAAAAACAAAAACACTATTTGAGGTATTTTCAGCAACGGCTAGTGGTGTAGCTAAACATAGTCTGTGAGGCTTAAAGAAATCTTTTGTATAGTACAAGTGAGCTCTGAGAACTTCTCCATCATTTAGCTTTCCTTTAAGTTTCACTTTCAACAAAATACTATGATTTTCATAAGTGACTTCACTTACATCTATTTCCTCTACGTCTCTTCCTTTAAGCTCCTTAGGGACGCACACTTCTACTCTAGATACTTTTCCCGCAGACACTTGAATGGGTACACCCCACGTAAGTAGCAGAGGCCTCTTTTCACCTGGCACTTCTCTGTCTACGTAGAGGTAAACTATTCCAGGAGCTATTTTATCGAAAAAGAACTTTCCCTTGCTATCAACTCTTATTCTTCTACCATACATAGGTGCTGAAGGTGGATCACCATAGGCGGGTGCACGATATTCTCGCAGCAGCCCAACATGTATTCCTTCTAAGTCCTCACAAAATACTCTTCCTTCAACAGCCCCCATGTCCTTCTCTGGATCTACGGGTTTAAGCAAGTTTTCTTTCTCGCCAAGAAGCTCTAAAATAGAGTTAATTAGAATTCTGCCCCGAGACGCCTCAAAGAAAGATCCTCTACCTTCATACGTTAGCTCCTCTAACGCCTCCGGCTCCGGCGTAAAATATCCAAGATAATCGTTTGAAACAGTTACTAGTATAGGGTACTCATATTTACATCGCTTAACGAACTCTAAGCCAAGATCCGCTGTAACCTCGCATGGAACTATAGCAAAGCAAGCATCATTAATTATTAGCATCTGCAGTGGAGCCTCATAGTGTCCTCTCTTTAAATACGTCATGAACTGCTTCTTAACAGGCAGCACTACTTTAGCTCGCTTGAACACTCAGTGAACTTTATCTGAAACCTCTGTTTTCTCAGCAAGCTCTACTATACCCTCTCCCAGAGTTCTAAACAGCATTGTAAGGCGCTCCTTTTTGCCTCCCCATATAGAGGAAATCTGCATATCGCCAGCAGCTCCCATTAAAAATACTGTCTCAACGTCTCTATACTCTACATCAGGGTAAAGGTCTATTAGCTGCTTTACATTAATTTTAGCTTCGACATACTTCCTCACGTACTCAGGCCACTCTGGGCCGATTTTGCCTGGATGACTTCCGCCCCAAGCCGTAGTCAGCATTGTGGGATGAGAGGGAAAAACGAAGATTATTCCTCTAATAGCTCCCTTGAGATCACATATCTTAGTGACATATAGTGTAGTATCGACGTAGCCTCCTGGCTTTCTACGATTCTCATTAACCCATGACGGAAGCTTCTTTTTACCAAAACCTATTTTAGCATCAAACATATCGCTTAAAGCTTCTTTAACACACTCTACAGCTCTTCTCTTAAGTAGATCTAGTATCTTCGGGTCGCGAGGACTGGGGTAAGAATGGTTGTGTATCGCTGAGACTATTATGTGCTCTACGCTTACTCCAGTTTTCTCCGATACCGCTCTCTTAATAGCATCTGCTTCTTTTTTCCTAAAACCTATTACATCGAATACTAGCCACACTAGCTTAAAGTCTCCTACTTCGAAGACTATACTCTTACAAAATATATTCCTGCTGTAGAAATCTAGTACAGGTACTTGCTTGCCATAGGGCAGTACTATGGGCCACGAAGGAGCAATGGATTTTGAAGCTAAGCCTACTCTAAGACTACCACTACTGCTCTCTTCACACACCCCCTCTAGCATTTTCGCCAAAATTGGCTCCTACACGCACATATAAAACACTAACCTCATTACCTACACAAAACTATACATTAAGTTAACTTAATACCATAGTTTCTATAAATAAACTATAAGCTTAAAGAATATACGTTGACACTAGCCAGCAGCCTTGACTTTAACTACCTGTATGTTATTTGCAGGCACTTTTACTTCGAAAACAGCTTCACCTTCAATTACTCTCACTTTTCTCTCAGCTACTAGAGCTAAGTGATATAGTTCTGGGCGCATTACGAGAGCACTACATTCACTTGCCTCTGTTCTCAGAGGAACAGTAACTTCGACTACTAAGTCTTCACTACCTAAGTTGTCGAGAACAACTGTAGTAGAAGTTCCTTGAGTGCTCGCCGTGTAACATAAGTTGCTTGTATCTTGTTCTGAAAATACTCCACACCAGTATCTTTTTGCTCCGTGGAAAAGTTCGCTCCATGCACGCCAGCACTCGAAAGTCTCTCTATTCTTTATCCTACCGTCTGCGTGTACTAAGCCTATCTTGTCTTCATGAACACCTTCAACTAGACACCAGTCTACCATGACAACATTAACTACACCATTGTGCATTAAGCGAGGCAGAGCTCCTCTAACAAAGCTATAGCCCAAATCGTGTCTCCACTCATCTACAGCTACCCTAATATGCTGAAGACCCTTTCTATCAAGTAGCGTTCGCAGATGCTCTGCAGCTATCCACGGCGAATTAGGATTAGAGTTATTGTACTCATAGGGATGATATCCCAGAGCATCTACCCACTTGAAAACTTCTTTGTTGTCAGTCAGCTTCTCGTAATAGAACCAAGCTTCCTTAGGAAGCCCGTGGAGCTCAGCGTGCCATCTAACGTAGTTCCACGTGTGGTTCCCACTGAGTATTACAAATGAATCAGGGTCATTTTGTTTAATTGCTCTCCCGTATCTGAGGCTATATTCAAAGAAGCCTTCCCAGCTGCCGCCGTTCCCGAACCAGTGTACATCCCATTCTCCTAGTCCTCTATAGAGTTTAACCCAGTCTTTAGTCCGCCTGACATGCCACGCTACGAAATCTTCCCATGCATCATAGTCTACTAGGTCTCCTCCAACCCAGTAATCATGATAATGTATTACTTTGCCGCAGCCAGGCTTCCAGTCAGGATTGCTGGCTCTACCTGTTTTAATGTACTTTGAGTTCCACTTAGGCACACCCCATATGTTGGACATGGGCTTCAGCCGAATACCTATATAGAGTTCTTCTAGTCTAGCCCAGCGCTCAGGCAGTATTCTCTTCCCCTTCTCCAGCTCCATTTCGTGGTGTCCTACGCTACAGCAGTCGAAGTCAATCCAGTCGAGCGGGTAGACTCCTATTTTTACTCCAATAACGTTTCTCGCGGAGCGGAGGTTTCCGAAAAGCCACATTTCGTCTCCAGGCAAGGCTTCCTTAAGTTCCATGAAATCTATTTTAGCGCTATTCTCCTTCAAGAGAATAGTTAAAGAGTTCTCTCCTATCTTCTGAAGATGTTTAGGCAGGTAGCAGTTAATGGTTACATCAAAGTGTTTATGTAGCCATACTACAGCGGGCTTGTATTTATGTAAGTATACTCTCCTGCCGTTAAAAAGCAGCTCTACTGTTACTGGAGAACTGTATGAAATTTTCAAAAAACGGGCATGAAAAAGTAATGGCTTCTTCTCGCTTTGCTCCCATAAAATAATAAGTGGAGTATCTGCAAGAATTTTAGGAAGAAAATTCACTTCAATTTTTCTTACTAAGCCAGTCTCGTGGAGCCACTACCACCTCTACTTTCCGCTTACCAAACTCACACTAGTCACCATTTTTAAAACCTATACGCCATAAGATATTGCTCACTTCTACTACATTTATTTTTCAGAATATATAAGTAAGTACTTAATGTCATTAGTTCTGTGAGTAAAAATTTAATTGACTTATTACTTACATCTCTTAGGTGTTCGCTTGAGAGTAATCCAGGTGAAGGTTCCCGAGGGATTAAAAGAAAAAGATATTAAATTGGTAGTGGCTATCGAGGCTTTTAGACGAGGATTAGTCAGTATAGGGAAAGCTGCCGAACTAGCAGAATTACCCTTACAGATTTTCATAGAGGAACTTAAGAAAAGAGGAATACCTGCCTATCGTTACGATGAAAAAGAAGCTTTAAGGGAACTGGGTCTTGAAACATAATAAGGTAGTATTAAACTCGTCGGTAATAATAGCTTTAAGTAAACTTAAAATCTTAACAAAAATAGCAAATATTTTCGAAAAAGTCATGGTTCCCGCTGCTGTATACCAAGAAGTCTGTATTAAAGGACAAGGCCTACCCGGTGATAAAGATTTGAGAAAAGCAGTAAAAGAAGGCTTAATATTAGTAAAGAAAGTCAGAAACGTGGTAATGGTTAAAGAACTCTGCTCTAAGCTTTCAGCTGGAGAAGCAGAGGCAATCGTCTTAGCACTAGAGGAGAACGCTGACTTCATAGTTCTTGACGATAAACTAGCACGAAAAAAGGCCCGTGAACTAGGCCTCAATGTTATTGGAACTCTACGTATTCTTAAAATACTCTACAATAAACATTTAATTGATAAACAAACTCTAATATCAAGTATTAGAGAACTCAAAAGACATGGTTTCTGGATAAGCAATAACATTATTTCAAAAATTTTAAAAGAACTTTAACGTACATCTTAATTTAACTCTATTTTAAGTTGAAAAGATTTTGCCTAAAGACAATTTAAGGTAAAGATTTTAAAAACAAGGCTAGATTGATAGCTGATAGTAAAACCTTTAGTCGCTTAACATAGCTTTCTTTTCAAACAAACTTAGGGACTATGAACTACTTTAGCACAAAATCGAATTATCTTCTTAAACTAGCGAATCCATACTTCTTTGCTATACGCTCTGCCTTAAAGTACATTTTAAGCGAAGGAGGAATAGTGACAACTGTGAAAATAACGAGATACAGCATACTGAAGAGAGGATCAGTTAAAACGACTTTATGTGCTGTAAGAGAATACAGTATTAGAGACGTTGAATGTGCCTGAGGAAGCACTAAAACTATTCTTCTCCAAGGATCATTTTTCAGGCAATAAGGAATACCGTAGGCGAAAAGAAAATACAGTATAAGCCCAATTATTCCTCTAAATCCACGTATAGGCTTATAAGCTATGTGAATTCCCGCAATAACTATTGAAATACTAGCATTAGATAAAAACGTTAAAATAAATGCTACTATAAACACCGGTAAATCGATTGCCAACGACCCCTCTAGCGCTGCTGGAATAAACCCTATAACGAATGCTACAAGAAGCATCCATGAAGTATAGAGGTTAGCAAGATACAGCGATAACATAGACTTTAAAGCCAGCCTAAATGCCTCATATACACCTGACCTAATTCTCCCGAGAATAGCGTCAGCAAACTGAAAAATAGCAGAAGTATTAAGCATAGCCGCGAAGAAAAGTGCGCCAATTTCGCTCAACGGCTTAGCGCCAACTAGTTTCAGCGGAAGCATTACTGTAAAATACATGATCAAAAACTGCACAAAAAACATTAAGGCGTCGCCTACTCTCGAAAAAAGCTCCTCCATTTCAATTTTAAAAATAACCCAGGAGTCTTCAAGCACTTTAAACCAGTAGTCAGTAACCTTACTCAATCCAGAAGCTCTCTTCAAAGACCCTACACCTAAGACACTATCTGCCAAGTTCTTCTCCCCCATGCCCGCCACCTCTCCCATAAAGATGCTTAAATACTTCTTCGAGCGAAGGCTCTACAACAGAAATAAAGTCTATTCTCGCAGTAGAAGCAATTTCAACTAAAAGAGGATTTAACTCCTGGCCCCGCCTAAGCCTTACACGCACTTCACCGCCCTTTTCTTCAACTTCATAGCCTTCACTCAAAAGATGTTTAGCGAGCTCTCTAGGCTTATCGCACTTAATTCTAACTACTTTTTCTAAAGGCGAAAACTTTTCTAAAATTTCTTCTGTTCTACCATAAGCTATTATCCTCCCCCTATCTAAGAAAGCCAAGTAGTCTGAAAGCCTCTGAGCCTCATACATATTATGAGTAGCTAGAAAAATAGTAGTCCCCTCCCTACTAATCTTCCTAATATAGCTTCTTATCTGCTCCGCGCATATTACATCGATACCTGAAGTAGGCTCATCTAGAAACAAGACCTCGGGATAATTTATCAGCGCCCTACATAGACTACTACGAACCCTTAAGCCTCTACTCAACTCATAAATTCTCTTATCTTTATGCTCTTTTAAGTCAAAAAACTCAAGAAGCTCATTTATTCTTCTTTTAAGTTCAAGCCCCCTAAAACCATAGAGACGCCCAAATAACCTGAGATTTCTTTCAATAGTCATATTTTCTATTAAGTATGTCCTCTCAGTACTCATGATATTAATTATGTGCTTAACACGCTCAAACTCTCTACTAATATCGTATCCAAGTAATTCAGCATAACCGTCATCAGGTTCAAGAAAACCAGTAAGTATCCTAATAGTAGTAGTTTTCCCCGCACCATTAGGACCTAAGTACCCTAAAATATGTCCTTTGGGTAGAGAAAACGTTATTCCTCTTAGTGCAACTATTTTCTTATTTCTTTTAATTTTAAAAACTTTAACAAGATTAGACACTTTTATTGCTAACATTATGTTAATCACCTCAAGTTAATAGAATATTTTATTTTCAGCTTTATTCTTCGCAAAATATAATATTTTTTAGTAAGGTACTGTATATTAGGAATACTGTTGTTTATTATTGCTTTTTTCATAATCTTCACGACCTTCCCCCGCACATCCCTTTATACTTGCTACATGTCCATTATTTGAGATGGAGTTACTGGTAATAATTTTCTATTTCGTGAATCCTATCATATCTTAACAAACAATACTTATTAACTTTTGGTTAATATAACTTACTTCCTTTATCCCCACTTTAAAAATCTTTCTAATTAATTAAGTAGCATTTACGATATATTCGCAAAGTAATAGTTCTTTTAGTTTAATTTACTTTATTCTAGTATTTCCCATAGTACTCTTCCTTCACAGAGTTTTCCATGTCTCTCAGCAACATTTCACGAAAACTCTGCTTTACAGACACGTGAGTCGAGTGTACTTACTCCCTCGTTTAAAGGCTCACTGGAATATGTGCATAGAAACTAGTCATACCGTGAGTACCTGTCCACGCTCCTGTCACTATTGTAGTCCAGTTCGTGGGAGTATCGCAGGGAGGTGAAGGCAGTGCTTCTCCGAAAACACCTTCCTCAATTAGCTCGGCTGTCGCAGGCATTAATTCTTCTTTAACGTACTTTTCGATGAAAAACGATAGTATGCAGTCCAATCCTATTAAAATAAGCTTCTTAGCTTTACTTACATCAGTATTAGGAAAACTCTATACAAATGAGTACTTCTAAGCAAAGACAATAAAAGCCGAAGATATCGCTTCCAGCTTACTTTTGCTCGAACTCTACGTGCCACTTAACTTTACCCGATGTGCTGCGCCTTAAAGTTACTACAAGCAGTTTTCCATCTACTCTCTGCTCGATTTCGGCACCTTGAGCTACTGCTTCTACACAATCATATTTTTCTCCATTCCAGTCGATTAAGAAGCGTATCTCGTAGGGGTCTCCTCCTACTACTAGACTTTCGCCTGTAATAGTTCTTCCTTCCTTATCCCACTCAAGGCTTACTACGTCAGGATATCCTTGGGTTATGTGGCGGTTCGTACCTATAAACAGCGGCAGGCGCTCCAGCGGACGTATACAGAAGACCTTACAGGACTCTGGTTTAAGCTCTACGACTAATTTCTCGCCTAGCTCTCCTAGAAGCTTTTTCTCCCAAACTTCGTAGACTATGTAGCGTCCTGGAGGCAGACTTAGCATCTCGGGAGTAATCTCGACTTTAGCAGGGTATTCTTTAAACCATCTGAAAACCCCTACTACGTCCCAACGCCCCCACTTTGTAGCTACCTTTAGATCCCATATCTGAGGATATGGTCCCTCGGGATTTCGCGGAAACAGATCCATTGGCCTTATAGGCTGCGGTGGAAGTATTCTCTTCAAAAGCTCTACTCTCTCAGGCGGCAGTTCAGGCATATTGTCGGAAACCATGAGAACTTGTCCGCTTAGCCCCAAGAGACTAGCCCAGGCTTTAGCCGCCTCGTAGTGTAGCGGAGGCCTCACCATTATTACGTCTGGGTCACAGTACCAGACAATGGTGTGCATCCAGTAGTTAGAAAACGTGGCTCTTAAAGCGTTAAGAAAACACACAGCACCCTCTTTAAGCTTAGCGGGAGAAACATCGGTTCCAGTTCTACAGGTGTCTCCGTAGCCCATTGCTCTCCACTGAGTAGCGCAGATCAGTATTACTCGCTTAGGTCCGACAACCCTCCTTATAGTCTCCAGGAGCCTTCTGTATACTTCATCAGGTGTCGGCGAGTAGTCGTGGAGACTTTTTCTGCACAGCGCGTACCATTGGTGCATTTCGCCTTGACCGTCGAGCTTAAAGTACTCTATACCCCACTCATGAGCCATAACTCTCATAGTCTTCTCAATCCACTCAGACTTAACCTCAGGATTCGTGGGGTCTACGTATGGATAGTTGGCAAAACCTCTGAAAACTTCTCCGTCAGGCTTCCTAATGAACCAGTCTGGCTTTTCTTCCAGAAGCTTAGTGTCTACTTTCCCTACGGCTTGAGGTAATAGCCATATTCCGGGTTTAAGCCCCTTGCTCCTTATATACTGTGCTAGCCACTTACCGCCTCTTGGGAACTTCTTTTTATCCCAGTTGAGCCAAGTTTCACCCTGATAGCCGTCATCAAGTTGAACATACTCTAAGCCGAAGGACTTGAGGTGCTCAGCGAGCCAGTCAGTGTTAGCTACCACTGCCTCCTCTGTTACTTCTTTGCCGAAATAGTACCAAGAACACCAGCCTGCAGGTGGGCGCGGGTGACAGCTCAGGTCATAGGGCTTGTAGTAGGGCATGCCGAGGTGCTCTGCCACGTAGTGCTCTATGACTTCACCGGCTATTATCTCCGGTATAACGCCGAACTGTGTCTTGATTTCTGCTTCGACTTCAAAAGACTTGCCATCAATTAGCGAGCGTATACGCAAACTGCCCCAAGAACTAAGCCTCAGAACTCTGTCGTTCCATTTATCGAAGATAGAGTCGCATAGAAGACTATCAGCAGGCCCTAGCGCTGCCTGAACTACGTTTTCGTAGCGTCTAGGCTCAATACGACACAAGTAAGGCTCCTTCCCCCAGTAAACTTTCCCCCTAATTCTGAAAGTAAACGGCTTCCTTGGATAAAGACGAAAGGATATCCTCTTAGACCCACAGTGTACTTCCAGCAAGACGTCTGTAGGGCCTTCGCCGACAGGCTTGAGCCTAAGTATATGTATGCGCCAAGTCCCTGCACCTGTAGACACTTCATAAGGTTCGCCGAAAGGCTCTAAAGAAAATTCGACGTTTAGGTCTCTTGCAGACCCTTCAAGTCTTAATCCTTTGAGAACAACTTGATCACAATATAGACAGTCTACTGCACCATTTTTTAACGCTACATGCCAGTAACTCACTTTCCCACATAAATTGCTCAATTAATTGTGATAAAAGACTTTTGCAGTCAGAGTTCATTTCTCACAATAATAGTTGAGCTTGAAAGCGATGAAAGTTTTTTATAGTTAATTTACTCCGCATTCAACATGACAAAAGCACCCAAAGTTAGGGTACTTTACTTAGTTATAGACCAATTAGCAGGACACTGGGAAGAACATGTGAAACTCGAAGGATCAGACTTTCCGCCAGTGAACGTTAAAGGCTACCATGAAAAAGGCCTGATTCCGAACTTCTCTTATCTTATAGAAAACGGACTATGGGTTAAGAGGCCGTGGAATAGAGGGCGCTGTGACACGCCCCATGGAATGAAGTACCTGGCTACAGGGTCTTATAGTGAAAAAGGGTGTTATACTCCAAATAAGCCATGGTTTCTCGAAGCCGAGAAAGAGACAGCCTTTTTTGAATATATCAAGAAATATTACCGAGAGAAAATTAATGTAGGTGTCTTCAGCTGTAGTCCTTGGCTAATTAAAGGTTACTTCTACACACCTGATTCCATCCACGGCCTTGTATCCGGATACTCGGATGAAATAATGCTCAAAGAGCTTGTATTTCCCTGGATGGAAGATACAGTACCTGAGTGGAATTTAGTACACGTCTACTTACCTGGCATGGACTCTATATCTAACTGTCCTTCATATGGAGGTGAGTGCTCAGACCCTCGCTCATCCAAGCACTCCTACATGCTTTTTTTAGATCGCCTAGTAGGAGAAATAATAAAGTTTCTGAAAGATAAAGGGTTTTGGGAAGAAACCTACTTCATAATTGCATCAGACCACGGATACCACTTAGGCTGTTCAGTTGCCCGCAAAAGGGGAGTTAAGACCAATAATTGGTGCTGTGACCACCCACCGCCCTGGGACTGCGAGGTATGGAATTTTAAGGAAGATAGACCTACTGGAATATACTCTGGTGGCCCTAGGCGAACTACTATTATAGTCTCAGGCGGCGCCTTAGAAGAAAAATACAGAGGAAAGGTAATAGAGGAAGCGGAAATAATCGATGTAATTCCCACCATAGCGGATATTCTCAAAGTGCCGTACGAGTGCCAGGGCAGGAGCCTCTTCAAATATAAAATGCATTAGTATTTCATTTTACTCAAGAAAAATAAGCTCACTACAGCTGTTGAAGCAATTATCTAATTGCTTTAAAGTTTTAGTTAAGACCCTCAGCTAACTTTTTAAAGGTATTTACTGAGCTAACATAGGCTAAAGTTCTCTACAGAGTTTAACTTGATTTTTCTTTAAAACAATGTTTTGCTCGCTTACGCCGGCGAGCCTAAGTAGCTCTATGGCATTAGCTAGTCTACCAACTCTCTTCAGCTCTCCGGGAACATGGGCATCTGTTCCCAAGGAAACTTTTACACCATACTCTCCTATCATCTTGAAGAGTTCTATGAGCTCTGACCAGCTATTACTGTCGTCTTTACAGCACACATACTCGTTGTCGACTCTATATTTCACGGGAAGAAAACCATTGTTGACTTCCCATGCTACTCCATTTCTCTTCGCCTCCAAGAATATTTCTTGCGCAATATCCGGCGGCAGTAAGTCTTCAATTCTATTAATACGCCACTCTTCCCCAGGCCTCAGCTTAATGAAAAACTTTTTCATAACTACGATAGGCCACTGAACGGGATGAGCGTAAATGCTGACATACGGGTTCTGCATTAAGGAAAGAGTTGCTTCCTGCCAGTCGGCGATAAGGTCTTCGAATTTGAATTTCTTGAGAAAAGTCTGGTATGATGGATTGCCTTTAATATCTCCTACGCTTACTTTTCTCTTCATTTCGCGGGAAAGGCAGCTCCCGCCAGCTGGAATATGGTGCATTCCGACGAGAAGAAAATCAAGTATCTTGGCTTCCTTGGGCTTGATATCGAGTTCACCGTCCACGGTAAGAATACTAGCCTCTATTCCTAAAAGAACTTCGACTCCAGGAAACTTCTTTTCTATAGCCTCGATTTCCTTCCTTATTTTACTGCAGTAGTTTTCAATGCTTTTGTAGTGTAGAAGAGCACTTCCATAGTGTTCTACAATACCTACAAGCCTAACATTCCGCTCTAAAGCAACTTTTACTACATCTTCTACACTACAGCTTCTGTAAGGAGGAAAATCCTCATGCATGTGAATATGAAGATCAGCTAAGTACTTCAGCTGCATTCAGAAGTATTTCGCTCAATCTTCTTTTATATTGATTTCGCGAAATCATCGACTTTAAACTATAGTAAGCTCTATCTCATTAAATATCCTCAGGAAATCTATACTGCGTCTTTTATAGCCTTGCCTAACAACTCGACCGAGAAGTATCTGCTTACTCCCTTGATTATACAGGCTTTTTGTACGCGAAAAAGAAAAGAATCCCTCTTAGAGCCTCTATAAAGTATTTGAATGCTTTGAAAGGACTTTTATAAGGATTAAAATAGCCGTGAACCATGCCAGCAGGACCTGGTTTAATAGACATATAATAGAAGTGATCAGACATAAGAAGCATGCGCCACAGCTTGTCGCATCTATTTTCCTCAAATACTTGTCTCGCCTTCATGAGGTCTTCGAATGAAATTTTCTGCATTTCGTTTCCGAGCCAGGCAGACTCGTCTTTCTCCCTATCAGCCCATGAAACCACATCCTTGAAGGAGAGCTCGTCAACAGGCTCAAAGTATTCTAATACCTCACTTGGATGAAGTAGCTCTACACCTTTTTTCTCAAGCTCTCTTGGAAGCCACTTTAGAAAATTCAAAATACCTGTCTCCTTGGAAAAATGTTCCCCGAAAGTCTCCATATCGAAGCCTATGACTACGAAATCCCCAGAGAGATTTTTTACCCAAGTAGTGTACTTTTCTGCTGTAAGGGGGTATTCACGCCAGAACTTATCGCTGAATCTGAACCCTATGTCGTCTGAGAGCCAGTAGTGCCTCAAGAGAAACTTCAAATTAGTTTTAGGCGCAGAGTAAAGAAAAGTAGTGTTTCTCCAGCCTAGAATTCTCTCAACACCCTCAGTTATAATCGCACTAAAGCCTAAGTCCTCCAGTAGATTAGCTAGAGAGTCTGCATAGAGCCCCTCGGTGTTAAACGCTATCTTAGGCTCCACACCAAAGATTTTCTTGATAATCCTGCATGAATCCTCTAGTTCTCTGCAAAACACGTATTCTCCAGCAAACATTGCCAAGGAGTGATGATAAGGCTCACACAAGAACTCTATTAGACCTTTAGAGGAAGCCCTCTTTAGAGCATTGACGACTTTCGGTTTATACCTTCCTAAAAACTCCAAAAGGATGCCTGATAAGGACAAAGCTATCTTCATTTCCTCTTCGACTATTACGTCCAGCGTTGGCAAGTAACAGTTATTGGCTACACGGTCAAGAATCTCTTTGTCAAGCTTCTCGTCGAATATCGAACTAATTAGAGAGCCTTCTCTTATGTTTTTACGCTCTACTAGACTCAGCAAATTTTTGAAAACTTCTTCACTAATCCTTCTCGGCTGGTGCATTTCCATAAATATAGTTAAATACCGAACCATTTACATCACAATCAGATATTTAATTTTTACTCGCAACTAAACTAATAATCTTATCGCTCAAAGACATTCATGGTCGGAAACAGAATACAGAGCGTAGAGCTTTGAGCTACAGTAATAGATGTGTCCTATGGATCAACCTTACTAGGATAATGCCTTTACTTCCCAAAGGTGTTTCCAGTCCCTCTTGCTGACCTCCTTCAATACAGACCTGTATATCCCTAAAGTAAAACGAGCTATTTTATCCCATGTGTAAAGATTTCTTATCTTCTTCCTAGCGTTGACGCTCATACTGTTTCTCAAGTCAACATTATCAAGAAGCTGAGCTATTCTTTCAGCTATTTCACAAGGATTTAGAAAGACCTTAAAACCCTCAACTCCGTGTTCTACTACCTCATTTGGTCCTCCGTAGTTTGGTACAATAACCGGTAAGCCGCAGGCCATTGCCTCGAGAACAGCTATTCCGAAGGGCTCATATCTGCTAGGAAAAACGCCTACGTAAGACACTTTCATTAGTGAAAAAAGCTCGTTATCATCTATTCGCCCAGTGAAATATACCTTATTCTCTAATCCGTACTTGTAAACCATCGATATCAAATACTCTCTCATAGGTCCATCTCCCGCGATTACCAGCTTTATGTCATCCCTCTTAGACTTGTTCACCAAGATATTGAAAGCCTCAATTAAGAGATCAAGACCTTTTTCGTAAACGAGGCGTCCAACAAACATAATTATTTTCTCATGAGGAAGAGCGTACTTCTCCTTAAAGCCTGAACCAGGACTCGATGTCTCGATATCCTCCAGCTCAATAGCGTTAGGTATCTTAATGATTTTTTCAGGAAGCAGCATGAATACCCTGCTCACTTCTCTCATCATGTAGTCGCTGCAGACTATCACTTTCCATGCCTCATAAGTTACCCGCCACTCCCAGTCGTGAATAATCTTCTGGTCTTCAGTCCATATTCCGCCTCTACGTCCAATCTCTGTAGAGTGAATTGTCGCTATAAGGGGTACCTTTAAGACATGTTTTAGAGTTATTCCGGTATATGCAGTTAACCAGTCATGTACGTGTATTATGTCAGGTTTACCCTCTTTTTTTGATAAGTCAATAGCCTTAGTTAACATTAAGTAATTGAAGTTTAAGACCCATGTAATGAAATTAGAAGATCGTAGAGTAAATGGATTGACTCTATAAACTTTTACACCATCTATAACTTCTTCGCTTACCTCCCCCAGACTAGTAGTGATTACACTGATATCTGCTCCAAGCCTCGCCAAGTACTTAGTTAAGTAGTATACGTGTCTTCCGAGCCCACCTACGATGCTGGGAGGATACTCCCAAGAAAAATGCAGAACCTTCATGTAGTAGCACCTACAATCTTAAGGTAGAGTTTTTGAACGTCTTTGACGGCATTGCATTTAATCACTTTTTCACCGAAGCATTTATATAAATCATTAGAGAGGTCTTCATGATGACATAAGATATAATCGGCTTCTTCCAGCAAGCAATTTTCAATACTCTCAATGACAAAGCTCAGCATATTATCCATGCTCGACCTTGTACGCTCCAAAGAGTATATACTTAGAACGAAAGGGTTTCTGAAGGCTCTAGCTAAGACTAAAGCTATCATTCCTCCGATCCACTCGTGGCCGTGAACAACTGTGAAACCGCTATAGGGTAAAAGGTATGGAAGCTTAATTAATGCTTCGTAAACGAGTTCATGAGAATATACTATGAAATTTTTCCTCAAATATCCGGTGTCGCGAAACATGTATACTTCAATGCCATTATCCGTATACTTCTTATTCTCGGGACCTGGGTGAACGACAGCTAATTTGCAGAAATCCCGTAGACTCCTAACAAGCTCCTGGACTTTCCACGCTAGTTGACCGATTATTCGGTAAGGAGGGTACTCCCAGGAAACATGCAGAGCAGTTATCATAGTAATCCCTTTAGCAGAAGACACTACTTAACTTGAAAATGGCGCGTCTAGTTAAGTACACTCTCTCGTTTTCAGTGATAACATAGCCTAAAGAACTCAGTTCTTCCAATAGTTGTTTAAGTTCGTCTTTAAGTAAACCCGTAAATTTGGATAGAGATGTAAGTGAAACTGCTTTATCTTTATTGACAGCGGATAATGAAAACAAGACGTTAAGAATCATCATTACCCGCGACTCAAAACTTCCCATGTCTAGACACCAAATATACTTCGCTTATTTAAATAAAATTTATTTACATATAAAGTTTTATATTTTGTGCATACCACTGGTGATTTCATTGAAGGTTGCTTTAAGTCTTAGCGATGTTGTTTACTATCCAAACGAAGAAGTTTACTTTAAGATAACTATTAAAGGCGCTTTGGGAGGAGAAAAGATGCTCTTTAAAGTGATAAAAGACTCTGTACAGGAGGTTTTTTCTCAAGACTACCACGTGATGCCATACGAAAGTTTTATCGAAGATTCTGTAGAAAACTTAGAAGAAGGCTTCTATGAAGCTCAAGTATTGTGGAGTAACAGCGTAGTCTCTCTTCCTTTCGTTGTTATATCTCCTGAGAAAGTTAAGGGAAAACTGCTTACAGTGTTCCATAACCACCAAGCTATAAACAAGCATCCCAACGGAGTATACCATGGCTCTTGGGCATTCACGCATACCTGGGAGGATGAATTTAAACCATACTACCTAGGAGGAGTGTACTTTCTTCACACTTTCCTCTTAAGAAGACTTCCTGTCAGAACATGTTTTAACTTATCGCCGAGTCTCCTCGTGCAGTGGAGAGAATTGCTTGAAAAAGGAGTTTTACTAGAGTTTGGTAGCTACGTGGAGTATATTTCGCCAGAAAGCAAGCGAGCTCAAATAGTTAAAGGTACTCTGAATAGCTATAAGAGATTATGCGAGGAGAACGTAGTCGAAGTATTTTCGAGCTTCTTTGCACACCCAATAGCAGGGTTCATAATTGATTACTATGGCTGGCTAGACATAATTGAAAAGGAAATAAAGCTAGGAGCTAAGACTACAGAAGATATTTTAGGAGTTAAGGCTAGGGGGTTCTGGCTTCCTGAACTTTTCTTCTCGATGAGGCTCATTCCTTTAATTTCTAAGTACGGATTTGAGTACACTATCTTAGATGCCCTCAATCATTTTGTTGAGGCCCGGGGGGATAAGGGGACTCCTTACGAGCCTTACAGAGTCAGATATAATGGTGAAGAAATAGTAGTGTTTTTTAGAAATACAGAGCTTTCAGACTATTTAAGCTTTCAAGTAAATAAAGCTAGAAATCTGCAGGAAGCAGAAGCTGTTGCCCGAGAATACGTGTTAAAAATATTGAAAACTATGATTGGAAGCGAAGATAAAGTAGTCACCGTCGCGCTGGATGGAGAAAACTGGATGATACTTCCACAGCCCTCGCCTGAGGCTGCAGTAGCATACGAGAAAATTTTAACATACATTCTGTCTTGTGAGAAGAAAGGTTACTTCAGAACAATCTTGGCTAAAGAGGTTGCCAATTTAGCCGAAAGAGAGCTTACAAAAATACCGACAACCACGTGGCTGGGAAGTATAGCTAAGTGGACTAGCGAGAAACATTCTATTCAAAGTAAACTCTGGAGCCTCGCCGAGCGAGGCTATAGCTACTTCAAAGTATACGAAGAAATTTTTGATCAAAGAGAAGAACTTAGCTACTTAGTTTACTGTATGATGCAAATACTTGATAGCGACATGTACTGGACGGAATTCATTAACGAAGAACACATTACCTCATGGTATGCTGAGCTTTCGAGGATAGCCTTATCGAGAATTAATTCATTAAGAATAAAAGGTATCAGAAAAATGAATGATAAAATAGTTATAAAGATTGAAAGCCCTTGCGACGGAAAAATTATACTTGAGGTATTCTCCAACAGTACTAGAGCTTCACGGAAACTTATTGAGCTGAAGAGTGGAAATAACTTCGTAGAAGAGGCTGTTCGGGGAAAACTCGTCGAAGTCAGGCTCGTGACCCCCTCATCCCTCCGCTTAATACGAAAACCTGTACGCGCTGTACACGAGTAGGTGATGTGCGTCGATGAGAGTTAATGTGAATGTTACTACCGAAATAGCCTTAGAGGAGGGGCGTACTTACGCTGGAGGTCTCGGTGTCTTAGAAGGAGATAAGTTCTATGCATCAGGCGAATTAGGGATAAATTATCTGGTTTTAATGCTTTTCTATAGAAATGGCTATGTTGATTACCGATTCTCTGAAGACGGATCTCCAACACCTGTACCGCAGTCTCAGCCAATAGAATTCACGAAAAAACTCAAGAAAGAAGACAGATTTCCCATAGAACTAAAGGGAGGAAAAGTCATAGTAGAGCCTCTCTCCTATAGGTACAAGACCGCTAAAACTGTTTTCTTTAATCCCGTTCAGCCGAGCTGGGCAGTTGAGCTTGTAGATCAACTGTATGTCGAGAAACATTATGAGGAAAAGTTCTACAAGTATGTATTACTGGCCAAAGCTGCCGCGGAGTATGTTAAGTCGCGTGTAGGATTAAGCAATGTGAACAAGATAATTCTAAACGAGGCGTACACCGCGCTTCTGCCCTTGGTACTAAGAGCTCCCAGTAAGTACATCTTCATAATTCACACTCCAGGTCCCTGGAGCCACCCAATCTTCCCAACTAGGCTCTTTGAAAGAGAATTTGGCTTCAAATTCATAACCGACAAAGTAGCCTTAACAGATATAGGCTTAGCGACATCCTTCAAAACCTACTGCGTATCAGAAAAGCATTTCGAAATTATGCAGAAGATAGTACCCCACTTTGCCCACAAGCTATCTTACATGACAAACGGCATCAATATACTACGCTGGATAAATCCTCGTCTAAAAAGACTTCTTGAAGAAAATGTCTTAAATGTAGACTCGCTGAAAAAGGCTAAGCATCAAGCCAGAGAAAAACTGCTAAGGCTCATAAAAAGCTATAAAGCCATTAATGGCGAAGAAAAGCCGATAATCCTATGGTGTCGTAGAATAACTGGCTATAAGAGACCTTTCTTCGTAACGAGGTTTATAGAGGAAGAAAACCCCGATGCAATAATAGTGGTTGCCGGTAAGGCCCACCCGTACGATGTAGATGGATTACGTTACATGCAAAAGTTCTATCAGTACTTCAAAGAAAAACCTAATGTAGTGTATATACACAATTATGATGTTAGCAAAGCCAAGATACTGCTGAGCGGAGGAGACCTACTCTTATTTACGCCGTTTTCTTCACTAGAAGCCTGCGGAACGAGCTTCATGAAAGCAGCAATAAACAGTGTACCAAGCCTCTCTTCAAGAGATGGAGGTGTCCTCGAGCTAGTAGAAGATGGTATAAACGGATGGCTCTTCGGAAGAGATCTACGGCAGCTCATATATTTCGATACTCAGGAGAGAGATAGAATAAACGAGGAGGACTATAGAGAGTTTAAGGCAAAGCTTCTGAGGATACTTGATTTAATAGCAAATAATGAGGATAAGTATTACGAGGTAGCCTTAAACTGCGTAAAAACCTTCATGCCGAAGGTAGATATCTGCGAAAAGATGAGACAGCTTGTGTGTCAGTAAGCAATCTCGTGGTGGCACATGAACTAGCTATCGTTTACATTAAGAAACACATTAATGTATATATTTTATATGTCGCTTATCATAGGCTTACTCGATATGATTTATGAAGAGACTGGGCTATACTACTACTTTAAAGTATTTAAACATCTTTTGTCTAAGAGTATTCAAGCTTAAACTACATTATCTAAGGAAAGTTATTTTAATGAATTCTGCGAGTCATATTTATGAAAGTAGAATTCTGGTATCAGCTGCCTGTTACAGCTAGCGTCGATTATATAATGAAGTGTGCTCTTAAAGCTGAGAAAATAGGCTTTGACGGAGTAACTCACGAAGATCACTTCTGGGTAGTTCGAGTAGGTAGTGGCTGTAGACCCGAGTGCTGGACTATGCTGACTGCAATAGCTATGAAAACTAATCTTAAGGTAGCTCCACTAGTAGTCTGCATTCCTTATAGACCTCCATCGTTACTAGCGAAAATAGTAACTACGTTAGATCAGCTGACAAAAGGTAGAGTAATGCTGATTTATGGTGCAGGGTGGTGGAAAGAAGAATTTGAGGCATTTGGCTATAAGTGGGAGCCTGATAGAGTACGTGTAGAGAGAACTTTTGAGGCAGTAAAGCTCATTAAAAGACTCTGGACTGAAGAAAATGTTACATTCGAGGGAAAGTACTATTCTGTTAAAAACTGTACGCTTGAACCTAAGCCGTACCAAAAGCCGCACCCACCTATTTTATGCGGCGGGCAAGGTAGGCGTATGAGGAAATTTGCTGCACAGAATGTAGACGGCTGGGTTGGAGCAGTAAAGTTAGGTGGATTTAAAGAGTATTTAGAGAGGAAAAGATTTGTTGAAAAATACTGTAGGAAGAAAGACTTTATTTACGGCTACGCTGTCCGCTTTAATGGATACGAAGTTTCGCCAGAAGATTTGATCGAAGAATTCAAGCAGTATATCAAGATAGGCGTTACATGGATAAATATTCGAGTAGACCCTGATACAGAGAACTTAGAGCTTCTTGATAAAATAGCTGAAGTAATAAAATACTTTAAAAAACAGCTACCTTAAAACTATATGATATACTTTGACTTCACAGAGATCTATTTGCGTAGCGAACTTCGGCTTTGAGTAATCTAACTCTATTTTCTTTTTTCCGAATAAATCTACTACTTCACACTTCTTAAAGCCCATCCTTGAGGCATTTAACTCTATTTCGATTTCTTGCTGTTTATCGGCTACCTCAATTACTATGAGTATAAAGCCATTAGGTGCTCTGCGAACACCCCAGATAACTCCTTGTTTGATAGGAGACTGCACTTTAACATAGGGGGTTAAGCTTGCTAGAGAGAGAGCGGAGTCTAGTATTTTCTCGAGACTTTCTTTGCTGAAGACTCCTGCGGAGTATATTACGTAGCCGTTTCCGTATTTGTTTACAGTGAGGACTGGAGCTTCTCCGCAGACACAGATGCCTTCAGCCTTCTCTAAAGCTATTTTCTGCACAGGAATACACTTCAGTACATCGCCTTTCCTTAGGGCTTCGAAATCTTCTGCTACATAGGCTTCTCTGTATTTGGCTTTAAGGTAGCGTGCTAAGAAATCCCACCCTTCTCTAGCGTTGGGGTCGAGGTTTAGTCCTGATCTCCTTAAAACTGACCACAAGTGTCCTTCAAGCCACGGAGGAATAGTTTCTAGTATCCAGCTTCCTGTTCTCAGTCTTATTGGAAGATATTCTCTCACTCTAGTTAAGTGTGCTAGAACCTCTTTATCTAGGTCTATTTCAGCCTCAAGACCTAGAATTTCTGAGAGAGGCTCGCAGGGAACTTTGCTATATGGATCTCCTTTTTCATCAAATTCTCCGGCGAAAGGTCCTACGAGAAGTACTCCTCCTTTCTTAACATATTCTTTGAGTTTCTCGGCGTGGCTTCGAGAAATGTACTTTATGTGTGGAGCTATTATCAGCTTGAATTTATCTACGCGGCCGTAGTCTAAGTGGTCTTCTGTGGCAATAGCTGTTTCAGAGCCGTAGCCTTTCCACAGTAGAAGAGAGAGATATCTCATTGCCGGAGCTACAGCGACTCCGCTTTCATGGAAGCTGTTCTCGTCCAGAAGGAGTACGCCTATACTCGGCTCGAGAGGCGGTGAAGCTCCTAGAATATCCATTATTTTTCTGAACATTGAGTTAAGTTTCTGTACAGCTAGATACGACTCCTTGAATTGCACTTTTTCTTTTTTGTTGTATCTCCAGCTTTGTCCTGTTACTAGTCCCCAGTAGTCTGACTTGAAGTCCCAGAAAGTCATTCCTGTTCCTCCCATTGCTTGAATAAACCATGCGTGTCTAATGCACCACTTGTAGTCCTGGAAACCAGACATCTCGTTTACCTGATGAGGAGGCTCTGAGGAGCCTCTAGAGACCGCTATATAGTAGAATGCTCTTTCAAATGTAGCTTCGAAGTCCTGTATTCCTGCGTGCGCATTTTTGGCTACGCTACAGACTTTGTACCATCTGCCGTGGCCTATGAAGCCCGGTAGATCCATGTTTACTTCAAGTGAAATCGGCCTATAGGGGTCGTACTTGTAGACTATGTCGCAGAAAGTTTTCCATACCTTGACATAGAGATACTGCTTGAACCTATACCAGTCCCATCGAGCAGTCTTCCACTTAGAAAGCTTTCTTCCCTTAAAGTCTTCAGGCTTAAGGCTTACCGGAGGATATACTTCTTCCCATGAACCATAAGTATTTGGATCATTGTTCCAGCGCTCACCGAGCTCCTCTAGGCTAAACTGTTCTTTAA
>QMRV01000008.1 GCA_003649445.1 Thermoprotei archaeon
AACAGAAAAAGGAAGCAGAGTTTGTGAGAAAGGTCAGTCTAATCGTAATAATATTCTTCTTCATAGCCATGGTTCTCTCATTAATAAGAAGCCTTTTCGGAGGATAACGAAGCCGTCCAAAAGGCATGTGTAATTGTTTCTGCGCTATGTTTTGTATCGCAGTAAACCTAAGTCCAGCACCTAGTAATATTCGTTTAAAAGGATATTCGGCCGTGGAATATAGTCTTGTGATGCAGAAACCAGTGATATTAGAATATTATTTCGGTAATACTTTTTAAAATTGAATGATAGTTCCCTTTTATTGCTAGTGGGGGGTAATCTGTGGTCATGGGAAAGCCTCTTAAAATAGAGTTCTTTAAGTCAAAGACATGTGTAGTGTGTCCTAAAGTAAGAGAGCTGTTAAAGAAAATTCTGGCCGAGAAAGGCTTACGCTACGAGGAAGTAGTTATTGAACGCGATATTTCAGAGGATCCTGAAGCTTTAACAGACCTTTTAATGCTTAATGCTTTGTCAGTACCTGTAGTTAAAATAAAGGATACAATATTATACGAGCAAGATGCAGTAAAAGAAGACAAGCTAAGAGAAGCTGTAGAGAAATTTTTATATCAAGAAAATTAGAGCAATTATTAAAATAGTCTGGACACTATAATAGATAATAGTAAATGGTGGGTGTGATTGATGAAAGCTAGAGGGGAGGTAGTAGCTGGGGAAAAAGGAGAGAACGAGAATAGACTTTATGTAAGAAGATCGGATGGCGTAATGATACCATTTGATAGAGAATACATAGTTCAGAGCCTCGTTAAGGAAACTAGGCTAGCCAAAATTTTGTTTGGAGTAGAGCCTATGAGTAGAGAGGAAGCTGAGTTCATAGCGCAAGAAGTTGAGAAAGAAATTAAGCGCATGAAACTCAAGTTCTTAAGCGGACCGCTTATAAGAGAATTAGTGTGTGTTAAACTTCTTGAGCACGGTTATCACATTTATCGTAACGTATACACCAGAGTAGGATGTCCTCTTTACGAAGTATATGAAATTGATAGAGGAACAGGGTTTGAGGCACGTGAAAATGCAAATCTCCAACTAAACCCAGAGACTTTTCATAAAAAGAAAGCTGACAGAATGTGTAAAGAAGCATACTTATTAATGATGCCTCCATATATGGCTGACGCTCACTTGAAGGGAGATATACATATACACGACTTAGAATATTTCTTCACAAGACCTTTCTGCCAGGATCATGATTTGAGATTCTTCTTCTACTATGGGCTCATGCCCGATGGAACAGGGACACATACAGCCGTGGCTGGCCCTGCTAAACATCCAGAAGTAGCTATTCTTCATGCAGCCAAAGTTTTAGGCAGTGCGCAGGTAAACTTCTCTGGAGGACAGGGCTTCTTTAATTTCACAGTATTTTTGGCGCCCTATCTTCAAGGCCTCAGCAAGCGTAGAATAAGGCAGCTGGCTCAAATGTTTCTCTACGAAATGATGCAGGCTTATGTCGCGCGTGGAGGGCAGCCGGTATTCAGTTCTATTCAAATAGAGGCTGGAGTACCAAAAGTTTGGAGAGAAGCACCAGTAGTTTACGCAGGAAAAATATGGAAAGGACTAACGTATGGTGATCTGGAAGAAGAAGTGAAGACATTTGCATTATCGCTATTAGAAGAGTACATTAAGGGGGACTACAAAGGAAAGATGTTTAACTTTCCCAAGCCTGAAGTAGTTCAACGCAGAGATTACTGGACAAAAAGTGAATATGAAGAAATCATGTATAAGGCGGCCGAGTTAAGCGCTAAGTTCGGGTCTACTTATTATGACAACGTAATACCGCCTTATAGAGGAGGGGAAGATGGAGTTTCATGCTACCAGTGTTGTGCTTACTCCTTCTCAGAGGGTCCTGAAAGCGAGGGCTTCTGGGATAAAGTATACTTTGTTGACGGGGCCCATTTTGCTATGGGTGGATTACAAGTAATTACTATAAATATGCCCAGACTTGCGTATAAGGCTAAAGGTGATGATGATAAGCTTTTTGAAGAGCTGGAGCGAGTAATGGAGATCGCGAGAGATGTACTGCTGTATAAGTACGAGGTCATGAAGAGGCAGTACGAAGCAGGGTTAATACCTTTTGCTTCACAAAAACCTAAGGGAAGCAAGTATCCACTAGTGGATCTAGATGAATTAGTGCTCACGATAGGTGTCGTGGGAGTAAATGAAATGGTTCAGTGTCATACAGGCTATCAGCTCCACGAGCACAGAGAAGCAGTGCGTTTTGCCTTGAGAACAATAATAGAAATGGAGAGAATAAAAGAGGAATTTGAAAAAGAAACAGGAAGAAAGTTTGCCATAGCCAGAACTCCTGCTGAAAGCTGTGCTCAAAGACTTGCTGTATGTGATTTAATACACTACAGAGAGTATGCTATTAAATATGCTAAAGGAGATGTGAAAGCAGCATGCGAGAAGATCAAGTATACTAGAGACCTTCCAGTTTACTACACTAATGGAACGCATGTAAATGTATCTGCGAAAATACCGCTTTGGGCTAGACTCGACATAGAGCAGAAATTCTTCCCAATACTCTCCGGAGGAAACATATTCCACATATGGCTTGGCGAGGCAAATCCTGATCCAGAGGCTATATTTAAGCTCAACAAAAAGATAGCTCTCAACACTTGGATAGGATACTGGAGCTACACTAAGGACTTAACAGTATGCAGGTCATGTGACTATACCATTGGGGGTCTCTTAGATAAATGTCCGCGCTGTGGGTCTGTAGCTGTAAGCTGGTACAGTAGGATAACAGGATATTACCAAGAAGTTAGTGGATGGAATGAAGGTAAGAAGCAGGAATTAAGAGATAGATATCGCATAAGAATTAGCTGAGATCATTCAATAATCTTTTGGAGCTTTTCTGCTTTTTCCTTATTGATTTCTTTTAATCGATTAATTTCGCTTTCTAATATTTTCTTTAGTTTATTTTTCCATTCATCGGGGGCTTCTTTGTATATTCTCTCAGCTTTTTCCAGCTTATCTTTAAGAAGTAGTGTTAAAAAGTAGTCTTCTAGAGGAATAGTAGTTATTTTGTTCCTTTTCATTATAATAACGTATCCTACTTCATAATCTACTCCCTCTTTAGTTTCCTCTTCTTCTAGCTCTTTTAGTAAGGAAACATCTAGAACTTTGCTTCCGTATATCTCTGTTGCTTTAGCTATTTTATCTAAAGCAGCCTCTCCCAAACTGCTTATTTCTTTAACAGCTTCTTTAGTAAGCGGTAATGGATATCTTCGGGAACCTACTGTAATATATCCTGGAAGTCCTTCAACATTTGCAGTGGGTATTTTTGCATCAAGAAAAGAATCGCATACGAATATTTCTACTACTTCTTTTTCTCCTGAAGGATAGTGTATCTTAATTGCTTCGCTCCATAGTTTTGCGCTAACTTCACCCAGGACAAGTGGGCCTTCGAAGAACGGAGTATTAAATTTAGATGATAAGAATTCAGCTAAGCCTTCACTTGATCCAAGTATTTCATAATAGGTCGCTTCCAACCAACCTTTTTTAGTTTTTATTTTTATTGTTTTTCTAGTAACAATATTAATTCCAAGTTTACGAAGTTCTTTAACTACTTTATTTTCGTCAAATTCTTTTTCCCGAATAAATCCTAGGATACCCAAATTATTGCACCCCCTGGTTTATATTTATATTTCAGCAAGATATTTTTATCTGCTGGTAAAAATCGATGATGAACGCGTTGGAGGGTGATCTGTGAGCTCAGATGGGCGGACTGAGGGTCTTAAATACCTGGGTATACTTTCAGATATCTTCCCGAAACTAACTATTTCTCTAAAGAAGAAAAACATTATATATTTAAAGAAAGCAAAAATACTGATGTTTCATAGTGCTACAAGGGCTTCAGCAGTTTTCCTACTATTAATTGTCTTCCTGAGTTTCCTACCTGTGTCACTGTATGAAAAGCCTGAAAATACAACTATGAAAGTAAATGTTGAAGTGTATCCGCTCAAGGACGAAGTAGTATATAAAGTGTTGAATGTACCTGAGCTGAATTTTGTTTATGTAATTACTAGAGCTGTAGGAAATTACAGGGTTCATGTATTTAATAAAAATGGAGAAGTCAATACATCAAGGCCTTATAGGAAGCTCATAGCTTACTCATCAGTCCTCAGGTCTATAATAAGTTTAGCTTATAATAACAGTAAAATATTGTTGCTTAATCCTCTTAATCTTTCAGTAGATAAAAGTTTAGAGAAAATATCTCCTCCATCAAGAGCATCAACAGCTATCGATATGGTGTGTAAAGGTGATAAAGTTATAGTACAGTATACAGGGGCCATAGAGGACGGTGGAGGCAGACGTGGTACAATGATTCAAGTGTTCTCACTGACTTTAGGCGAAACTCTCTGGTATACTAGGCTGAAAGTAGGTGAATATGTAGAGATATTTTCATATGAATTTTCTCCTGACGGCGAGTATATTGTGATATATGCAGCAGACACTCTTTGTACAGTTTGTCGTGAATGGAGCAACTTTATAGAAATTATAAAAGCTTCTACGGGAGAAAAAGTTACTCAGAGAGAAGAGTTTAGACTGGGTAAGAGCTGGTGTAAAGCGCTTTCGGGAGGAGTACTAATAAGTGTTGAAAACGAGCGAAATTTTAAATTTCGAGGAAAAACTCTTTTTGTTCAATATGATGGAACTATCAAGTGGACTTTTGCTAAAGATGATCCTAAAGAAAAGTACTATGATGCAGTGGAAGTAGGCAATGTAATTATTATATCAATTATGACGAGTACTGGTGAAGCACTAGAAGCAGTGGATTCACGTAGTGGTAGCAAGCTTTGGAGAATAGAGGCAGTAAATACTCCGGCCTACAAGCTGGCTGCTTATGGCAATTTGATTTTAGCAGCAAATAGTGGCAAAGTAATGCTGCTGACTACTGATGGCAAAGAAATATGGGAATATGAGTTCGGCGATGGTTTCTCGGTAGCTGACTGCTTATGGATTGATGAAAATACATTTATGGTTGCCAAAACGAGTGTTATCTATCTATTTAAGATAGAGAAGAAAGAGAAGTATACACTGAGTATTAAAGTCGCGTCTAAAAGTGGTGAGGCGATACTAGGGGCCAAGGTCTTAATATATAATGCTTCAAATTCCATGCTCATTAAAAGAATGCTGCTAGTGTCAAACAGTAGTGCAAATATAGTTTTAGTTAAAGGCGAGTATATAATTCAAGTAAAGAGAGAAGGGTATGTCGATGTAACCCAAAGAGTAGCGCTTACTAAAAATATAACTCTGCAGATATCATTGACGAAAGCAAGCGGAGTCTATAGCGGAGTATCTAGTAAACTCAAGGAGGTGAAAATAAGAATAATAGACCTTTATGGTAAACCCTTAGTTAATATGATAGTTAATATATTTAAAAAAGTTAATAATAATTACTACAAGTTTTATATGAGTACAAAAACAGATCAAAATGGTTTCATAGTATGGCAGCTTGATGAGAAGGATATCGGAACTTATAGGATAGTAATTCCCGAACTTAATTGGAGTAAAGAGATAACAGTTCCTTTTCTTCCTTATTCTAATGAACTCCAAGTAATTTTTTCAGAAAAGTATCCAGTTGTTTTCGAGGCAGTAGTTCCACAAAGGGTGCGTTTAGAAATATTCAACAAGAATGGAATAAAAGTTTGTTCGCTGACTGTAAATGAGACAGCTGTTGTAGAACTGAAGGCAGGAATATATACGATTAAAGCCTACGTTCCAGGCTATAGGCAGTTTATCAAGAAAATAAAAGTTCCTGAGGTATCAAAAATACCCATATATCTGGAGAAAATAATTATTGATAAAAGCAAAAACATAATCGAAATAAATCGCATAATAGCTTTCCTCAAATCACACACAGTTCAACATACAGTGTTTGGAAAAAAGGTGCTGGCACCAGATTTTAAGATAAGAGACATTGAAGGAAGGCCTTTAAGCCTTAAAACATTTAGAAACGAGATTGTAATACTAGATTTCTTTTACATAGGATGTCATGGGTGTGAAGATTTAATACCGTTGCTCAGGAATCTATCAAAGTACGACAACGTGGTAATAATATCAATAGATGTGAGGCCTAGTATTGATACAAGAGATAAGTTAATGAACTACATGGATAGATTCAATATATCTTGGCATATCGTAGTAGATACACTAAACTTAGCCGACAGATATAGAGTTACTGCGACACCTACTGTCTTTGTTATAAAAGATGGCTATATCGTAGCATCTTTTGTAGGATATAAAGAAAATATAATTACTCAGGGACCTGGCTTATCTAAGATAGTGATAAAAGCGAAAATAACTTACTTAATAGTAGCTATTGCTGTATTACTGCTACTTTACATTATATACGAGGAGACTAGAGAATAATTTGTGGGATATTGTTTAGAAAATTTTTTAACTTATATATTGGGACTATAAAAGTATTACCAATTCTTGGAGAACCTGTATCCTTATATACAACTATTACAGGTACTATGGTAATGTTTTCTTTCCTTAAATATTTTCTTAGCATATAGCTTTTCTCCTCGTGTTTTTGAGCTGCGCTCGATAAATTGCTGTGCCTTGACCACTGTTTGCAGTCTATACTCAAAACAATATTTCCTTTTATTGCTACGATGTCTATTTCGTATCGCTTATTATTCAATTTGAATCTATAGTTTCTTTTTATCTCGTATGAAAAATTGGAAACTATTTGCGAACAAAGATCCTCGAATTCTTTCCACGTGAGGGCTTCAACTAAGTACTCAAGTGGACATCCATGAAGGAGACTTTTCTCTAGAAAGCCTAGCATATTTTTTATAATAATCTTTTCTTCCTTTAATTCTATTATGTTCAACTTAGCTAGTTCATCTATTAGTTTATTTAAATAACTAGTATCTATTGGCATTTCGCTTTTTTCTATAAAATCATTTATGAATATTTTATAGTTTTTTCTTTTTGAAGAATATAGTATAAGCAGGTAAGAGGCTGCTTTAATTCCTCTAGACATGGCAGTGGCTCTGATGCGCCAGTATAAAGGATTGTATTGCATAGAGTATACGAATAATTTTTAAGTGTATTGCGCTATAACCTTTACGTGAAGATAGTTAAAGTAGAGTGGACTACATATCAAGTTAAGAATAAAGAGCCGTTTAGGATAGCCTATGGAGTATCTCTAGGAAGCACTAATGTTTTTGTGAAAGTAGTGTTAGAAGACGGCACAATAGGATATGGAGAGGCTTGTGGATCTCGTAAAGTTACAGGAGAAACTGCACGTACGATAACTTGTTTCATGAAGGATGTGGCTAATTTACTGGTAGGCGAAGATATTTATAATCTAACGAAGATTATTGAGAAAGTATGTGGTTTTATGAAAGGAAATACTGCAGCTAAAGCCGCAATAGACCTTGCTCTACACGATGTTTGGGCCAAAGTGTATGGAGTGCCTCTCTTCAAAGCTCTAGGAGGTAAAGTTAAGAATGTTGAAACAGACTATACTATTGGTATAAAAGATATAAGTTCTATGTGTAAAGAAGCAAAAGATTTTGTTGAAAAGGGATTCACTAAATTAAAAATAAAAGTAGGTGTTACTCCTCAAGAAGATATAGAAATAGTCAAGAAAATTAGAGAAGAAGTAGGTTATGATATCGAACTTAGGGTAGACGCAAATCAAGCATGGGATCCTAAAACAGCTGTAAAAGTAATCAATGCGATTACACGCTATGAGATAGAGTTTGTAGAACAACCAGTTCCATGGTGGGATTTAAATGGATTAAAATATGTTAAAGATCATGTAGATGTAAAAATTATGGCAGACGAATCTGTCTTAACATCCAAAGATGCTTTAAAAGTAGTGAAAATGGAAGCAGTAGATCTAATTAATATAAAGTTAATGAAGTGTGGAGGACTAAGAGAAGCTATGAAAATAACTAGTATTGCTGAAGCAGCAGGTGTCAAGTGTATGGTAGGCTGTATGAATGAAACATCACTTTCAATAGCAGCCGCGGCTCACTTAGCTGCAGCTACACCGAATATAGTGTATTGTGATTTAGATTCACCTCTCATGATAGTAAATGATCCTGCTAAACCTCCACTAAAGTACATTAAAGGAGTTATAGAGCTCCCTGAAAATAAGGGTATAGGAATTGATGTAGAAAATGTCTTCAAAAAACAGTAAAGTAAACAGAATAATTATTACGGGAACACCTGGAGTTGGAAAAACCTCCGTATCCAAGAAAGTTGCGTCTATTTTAAATGCAAAATATGTCAACTTGGCAGAATTTGTTAAAAGTAATAAATTGTTTTTAGAGTATGATAATGAATTAAACAGTTACATTATAGATGAGGAAAAGACGCGAAAAACATTAAGGAGGCTACTAAGAGAATATAGTCGTGTAGTAGTAGACACACATATACTCACCGTTTTCGACCCCAATGCAGTAGATTTAGCTATAGTTCTTAGATTGAATCCTAAAATCCTTTTAAAGAGACTAAAGGAGAGAAACTATTCCTTAAGCAAAATTAAGGTTAATATACAGGCTGAAATGCTCGGAGTATGTCTTAGCGAAGCTGTAGAAATATTCGGCTTAGATAAAGTAGCCGAAGTAGATACTACAGCGAGAAACTTGGAAGAAGTAGTGCGAGAAGTTCTTAATGCTATTGATCATCCAAATAAATATAGGCCAGGAAAGGTAGACTGGTCCCAGTTAATATACGATGATGAATTAATGAAGTATCTAGTTTAACGTTCTTCAGGCTTAGGCATAATAAATGCAACTAGTCTTCTTTGAGCTAACATATTTAGATATGTTATTAGCGAGACTTCTGCTTCGCGGGGCCTTAGCTTGTACTTCTTGCAAAGCTCGTTAATTATGTCCTCGATTGTATGCTTTCCATCGCACAGTTCCCATACAAAGCTTCCAACTTTGTCTAAGACTATTTTTCTTTCTCTAGATGTCTTAAAGAATTTACTGAGCCATGTTTCTTTCATTTTAATTATTAATGCTATTTCTCCACTCTCATATTTTTTCCACTCTACAAGAGGATTTCGTATAGGTTTACTTTTTAATATTACTTCTTTGCTTGGTTGCAAAGGTTTTTTCTCTTCTTTTTCTTTTTTCTTAAAGAAAGGTAGTTTAACCATTATCTCTCATCACTAATAGTCATTGGCAGATTTATAGTTATCTATTTGGTAACTCTTAAGACAGTTCTTGCATATGTAAATATGCTCGTCTACTTCTTCACAGCAATATTCACATACTTGTTTTTCACATTTTTCACATAGAGCGATCGCTAAGTTAGTCTTACATATGCTACATAAAGTGGAGCTGCATATTTTACATAAATTCTTTTTTCTATCAAAATCTTCTTCACAGACTAATCTGCCGCACTTAATGCACCTTAGAGTTCCCTGTTTCTCTAAACATATTTCACAGACGCTCATATACAAGTCTAGAAAAATGAGGAGAAGTAATATTTAAATTCGCTGTTTACTTTTCTTAAGCATGATTAAAACAACATATGTAGGAAGTTTTCCTTTAGACTACTCCGAAGAAAACATTGTTAGAATACTAAAGGATATTGAGCAAATACCTATAGACTATCCATGTTACCCGCAGCTGGTTGATTTTATTAAACAGTTCTTAGAACCTCTTGCCTCAGAAAATATAGGTATAGAGTACAAAGAAGACAAGTTCTTTATGGCAGGTGAACTAAAAACCTTAGATAAACCAATTGCCACAAAAGCTTTAGAAATTACAGTAAACTACTTTAAAGGCAAAGCAGCTGTAGAAGGAGTTAGAGCATGTGTTACAGGTCCTTTCACCTTAGCTTCGCAGATAATAGTGCCGGGCAAGAAGCGTGGATTAGGTTTTGAGAATACTGTATTAACTAAGCCAGAAACTGTAGGAAAATTGGCAGAAATAGTAGCCAACATATGCAAATATTATGCAGAGCTAGGCGCGGCGTGGATTAATATAGATGAACCAGTGTTGTCTGTAATAGTTGGAAGAAGAAAAATATTATATGGATATACTGAAGATCAAATAGTAGAAATTCTCAATAAAGTAATAAGTAAAGTACAGAATAAAATTACAGGGATTCATGTCTGTGGAGCAATATCGCCACTTCTAAGAGATATACTCTTGAAAACAGAGTTTAAAATACTAGATCATGAGTTTAAAGGAACTCCCTCAAATATAGATATATTCGAAAGAAGAGTTATAGAAAAATACGATAAGAAGTTGTCTTTCGGATGCGTGTCGTCTAAGGATATTAATATAGAAAAAATAGATGAAGTATTAAATCTACTCGAAAAAGCCTTCGAGAAAATAGGCTTAGAAAACATAGAGTTTATAAAGCCCGACTGTGGGTTCAGAGGCCTTAGGACAGCTTGCGCGTCACCCGAAGAAGCCTATAAAATAGCTCTAGAGAAATTAAGAGTACTTAAGAAAGTAAGAGATCTTGCAAATAATAAGTATAGAGAATAGTCAGCTGGAATGCTCTTCATCATTTTCAGCGAAGGACGCGCTCATCATATTAACTAGTTTTTTCATATAGTTCCTCATATACAGCATTTATATTTTTCTTTTTGTCTTCAGAAATAGTGTCTTCTATTTTCTTTAAATACATTTTTCCTCTTTTTGAAATAACTAATATTTTTGTGAAAGGAGTAATGTAGTTTGCTGTAACGTAACCATATGCTATAAGGCCTCTATCTAGTAATTTTTTAATAGCGTTAAGAGTTTTTGGACCCATGGCGTAGGTTCCATCAATACTTATTAGGTCTATTTCGTTAGATATTGCTCCTTTCTCTTTTAGCTTTGCTAAAAACTTTTCAAAAGAAGTTTCGTCAACGCCTTTTTTAAATAGCGAGAGCACGTAGAGAAGGAGTTTCTCTGTTGTACTGAGCTTAGCCATAAAAATCACTTTGGTTTCACTCTTTCATAAATATATTTTTTACGCATAACACTGAAAAAGCGTTTATATGACAATCCACATAAGTTCTGTGAAATGAGTAGAGGTAGTTGGACTAAAATTAAGATAGGAACTTCTGGGTACAGTTATGATGACTGGGTAGGTGTTCTTTACGAAAAACAAGAGAGTAGACTCAAAAAGTATTCATCTGTTTTTACTTTAGTAGAAATAGACTCTACTTTTTATTCTGAGCCTAAGCCTGAAGTAGTTAGATACTGGGTAACAGTAACTCCGATAGGATTTACTTTTACTGCTAAGATTTCTAGAGAAATTACCCATAAGCGAAAGCTAGATCCTAGACGTGGAGCTATAAAAGAGCTTACTAGGTTTATTGAACTTTTAAAACCGCTTATATCGTCAAAGAAACTCGGCTGTCTAGTAGTGCAGCTGCCTCCTTCTTTTACTTATAGTGATGTAAAGTACTTAGAGAATTTCTTAAAAGAATCGCCTAGAGAAGTTCGTTTCGCCGTAGAGTTTCGTCATCCGAGTCTACTAAGAAGCGATGTCTATAAAATTCTTGAGCGATATGATGCAGCATATGTAATAGTTGATGAACCACTTTTACCCTCAGATGTAATTGTAACAACAGACTTTAGCTACATCAGATGGCATGGAAGAGGTAAGGCTCCCTGGTACAATTACCATTACTCGATAAATGAGCTTAAAGAGTGGGTACCTAAAGTAAATGAAGTAGCCGATAAAACTGATGTTGTGTACGGACTTTTCAACAACCATTTCTATGGGTATGCAGTTCATAATGCTCTGCAAATGATAGTGCTTTTAGGAATAGCTAATCAGTATCAAAGAGAGCTTTTGAAAAAACTGGATGAGTATTTCTTGAGAAGAGAGGCTGGAATAAGGCCTCCTATTAAGGAGAAAAAACCTGTTTTATTATGTGCGCTCAGCGTAAAAGAACTACTCGAGTATTTAATGGATAAACATAGATATCGCAGAATGTTTGACATTAATATAGCCGACGTAAAGATCATAGAGGCTTCTAGTAAAATTGTAAAAGCAAAAGTAAAAGATTATAACGTTATAATCGATGTAGAAAATAAGGTTATTCTTCACGATTGTCCTGACTGGAGTAGAGTTCTTGTAGCTAAACAGTTCTGCAAACACGTAGGCAGACTCTTTTTAGTGCTTAAGCCAGAATTAGCAAAAAGTATTCTGTGTGATATTATAGAAAATAAAGAGACTTGGAGTTTCAAGCCTCTTACTCAATATTAGCGTGTAGCTTCTTTAGATCTTCTTCTTCTTTCCCGAGGCGGTTCATTAGTTCAACTATAATTCCGTCAAGTAATGCCATTACAGTATCTTCAAATAGAGTTCCTAAAGGCGCTAGAGGCTCGTGTATACCCAGTATTTGTCTAGCAAAGTAGTCTTTCTCTTTAGCTACTTTAGTTCTACCTGGGACGAATACTACGTGGTCAGATATTTTTCCGAGTGGAGAGTCAGGATATGTTGTTATTGCGATTACTTTTGCTCCAACGGTTTTTGCTGTCTCGGCGGCTGTAACTATGAGCTTAGTAGATCCCGAACCTGATATTGCTATAACTATGTCTCCTTCGCCTATACTGGGTGTAATAGTTTCACCTAGAACATATACGTTAAATCCTAAGTGCATAAGTCTCATCGCGAAAGCTTTTCCCACAAGCCCTGAGCGACCTGCACCAATTACTAATATTTTCTTGGATTTTTCGTAGGCTTCTGTAAGCATATCTACCATTTTCTCTATTTGAGCGTCGTCGATAAGGTCTATTGATTTCAAAATGAAAGTTGCTATTTCTCTCATCGCAGACTTAACGTAAGAGTTTAGTCTTCTCACGTAAGCTACACTCACTTTCACTTAAATATTTTCTTTAACTAAAAGTAAACTCGGAGCTTCATTTTTATAATCTTTTTAGAAAAAGTAAATGTTAAATAAAATGCCCGCTATACATACCAGTGGAGCCGTTTATTGACGGATTTATTTTTGGAATAGCTTTTGCTCTTCTTTGTCTGCCTTCATGTGGAGTCCTTCTTTTATCTACAGTGCTCTTAACTAAAAGAATAAAAGTGAAAGAAAATATTTCGAGTATTCTTGTATTTATTTTAGGGAAGATTTTCTCAATAATAATTCTCTTTTTACTGATCTTTATTTTTGGTAAAGTTTTGCTTAAAGAAGAAATGAGCTATACCTTACGATTATGTTCAAGTCTCGCTTTAATTATCATAGGACTTTTAATGCTGAAATCTAGATCTGAACTCAACTCAACTAAATGTTTTGCGGTAGGCTTATGTTCTTCTATCAGAATATGTCCTCTTCACACTATAGTAATACTGAAAGCTTTTTCGCTGATATTTGACACCGATATAGTGCTGTTTACAGCGGGTTTTATCTTAGGAAATAGTTTGCTCTTCTTCTTGACGGGTATTTTTATGGCGTTTTTGAAGAAGTTGACTTTAACTTATAGTAGGCTTGAATATTTAAGGCGTGTAGGTGCAAGCATATTGGTGATAGAAGCTCTGCTTATAGCTGTTTACGGAATATAGCCATAGAGTACATACGGCTTTATATTTATCACAATAAATATAGTATAAATGTGAAAAAACTTGTAGTGGCGCTGGGGGAATGCTCTTCTTAAAAAGGGAGAAAAGGGAACGCTTGAAGAGCAGTTTGCTAATGCTAAGATCACTGCAAAAGAAATCACGGACCTAGTTGCTCGAGGCTATAGAGTTATTGTTACTCATGGTAATGGGCCTCAAGTAGGCAATATATATCTGCAGCAGGAATTAGCATCTAGTAAAATTCCCCCTATGAGTCTCGATACATGTGGGGCTATGAGCCAAGGACTTATAGGATTTATTTTAACACTATCGCTTTTAAATGAGTTTAATAGAAGGGGGCTCGGTTATTCTGTTGTAACGATCTTGACTCATGTTCTTATTGACACAGAGGATCCAGCTTTCAGTGAACCGACGAAGCCTATAGGACCATTTTATTCAGAAAAAGATGCTTTTAAGGTTAATAGATGAGAAAGGATGGACTATGAAGAGGGATCCGAGAGGAGGCTGGCGAAGAGTTGTTCCTTCGCCAAAGCCTATTAAAATACTGGAGGGCCCTATAATTAACTACTTAATTGATCAGGAAAAACTGTTGTTATCGCTTGTGGCGGCGGAGGAATACCTGTAGTTTTTAAAGAGGGTGAGTATAAAGGAGTGGAGGCTGTTATAGACAAAGATCTAACAGCAGCTAAGCTAGCTATCGATATTGGAGCGGATATACTGTTGATATTAACAGATGTAGAGAAAGTTGCCTTATATTTTGGGACTCTAAAACAAAAGTGGATAGATAAAATGACTATAGAGGAGGCGGAGAAGTATATTGAAGAGGACCACTTTGCTCCAGGAAGTATGTTGCCGAAAGTCCTTGCAGCAATAGAGTTTATCAAGAATGGTGGAGAAAAAGCGATTATAGCGAAGTTAGGAAAGACGATGGAAGCCCTTTCCGGGAAAACTGGGACCTGTATTCTTAGAGCTTGATCTGATATAGTTTAAGTAATTTAAAGCCGCTTTATGTGAAGTGAAAACAGAATATATTTTGGCGTATCTAAATGGGATTCTACGACCACAGTATCTGCACTGTATACATGTAAACGGGTAAGATACGCACATAAAGTTGCCACATGAATTGCATTTAATTACAGCATATTTTCTCATCGAAATGGGAGTATTTAGGAAAAGTATAAATTTATTTTCTCAAAAATATGCACAAGATGATTAGAGAGATCCGCTCTGAGAAGTGATGAGCTCCGACCTCAATGATTCTTTTCTGACTCGATTATGTTTAGCCAACTTTTTGGTACATATCCTTTGGCTACAACTTTTGCTAGAAGTAAGTCTAGTCTTTTTATGATAATAGCTTTCCTACTATTAATTAGTTCTACTAGCTGATTAAAGTTAGTAAATAGTATATTTCTATTTGTAATGTCATTTAAGACTATATACCTATAAATAAAGCTACTAGGGTCGTGTGATTCGTATTTGTCGCATTTAGAGAAGACTATGAGGTAAAATCCTGCTCTAGGAGGATATATTTCGGAGTTAATAATGTATGATACTGGAATTTTTTCTTCTGGAGGACCTATTAAGTCAATGCACTCTTCGCATGCAATAGCATATTTGCTTGTATCGGAAAGGTCTAATGAAAATATTCTGTTGTCTTCTTTTATGAGGCCTATTTTCTTCCCTTTAAGCAATATGCCTCGTATTTTAATGGGCATCAAATATATTATAGAGGAAGTATAAATGAAAATTGTTGATGAATCCTGGCCTTACTGAGGTCAGGATGATGCTTTTGGCTACCGGCTGAAAACTTACTATTACGTAGTAAACTATACTACTATATTTAGTTCGTATTAAGTTAAATACAATAGGTTGAAAGCAGGTGCATAATATTTAAAAGAATGTTTGCTCAAAAACCCTTTTTTACTTTTAGGTAAAGCTTATAAAAACTGACGAAGGAGGGTAGTTAGTAAAATGAATCGTGGGTTAAATATGAGTATTGCTTTAGAAAGAATGGTTATAGACATAGTAAAAGAGATTATTGACCAGAACAAAGGTAATGTCGTCTGCGTTAAAACAAGAGATGTTGCAAAGAAGCTTGAGAGACGAGGAATCAAGGCTTTTAGATCCAAAGCTGTTTACCGTATTATAGCCAAAGTTCTCATCGAGGTATTTCATGCAAAGGCTGTTAAAAGAGGGAGAATATATAAATACTTTATATATAAGAGGCCTGTTAAGGAAGTAATATAAAGTGACAATGATGAAAGTCATGCCTGCGGAGCTATGAAGAGTTCTGGGGTAGCTGAGGCCCTTACTCATTTTTAATTTTTTATTATAATTCTATTAAATACTTGCTATAGGTTATGTAAAGTATATAAGTGATTGTAAGAAAAATAACCTAATTTGTGGGAGATTTAGTGTTTTTCCAGTAAATAATAATACTGAAAATTAGATTGCATAAAAATTAAATAGATTTTTGAAAGTAGGTAGGTATATGGAGCATCTGAGGGGAGTAGTTGATGAAATTAAAAGTCTTTACGAGGAGCTTAATAATGCTGTTTCTCAAGGCGAAGTAGATAAGGGAATAGAGATAGGACTAAAACTTTTTTCTAAATTAACTGAGATATCTAGAACGTATGTTTTATTAAATATTCTTGATGAAAATGTTAGAGAAACAGTTGACGATATTATTAGGGACTATGAGCAGGCGCTCTGTTATCTTAAAGGAGCTAATGATGCTTTAAAGGGCTTTTCAAACGGCGAAATAGTGAAGACTCGTAAGGAAATTCTAAGAATTTTAATAGCGTATGTTCAGGGAATGATAGGGTTTGTTTTAGGTGCGTTAGCCATACTAATGGACTGCGGTAGAGTATTGGCTCCAGTAAAAAACGGTATTGAGAGGCAGTCTGGTAGAAAGAGTAATGTTTTGTTGCATATTATTTAGGCTTCAAAAGCGGGCCCGCCGGGATTTGAACCCGGGACCTACGGCTGCCTCCCCTTAAGTTAGGAGGCCGCCGCTCTATCCTGGCTGAGCTACGGGCCCAATCTAAACATTTAGCTGGCATTTATAAACTTAGTCTCAAAATAACTATTATTTACGTAGAAGATTATCAAGTTCTTCTTCGTTTAATACTCTTATTACTTTCCAGTAGCTTATTCTTCCTCTGGCTTTCTGCTCTACTAGTCCCTTGGATTTGAGGAATCGTAGTATTTGGTACAAGATAGAGTATGTTATTCTTGGATTACTTTGAGAGATTTTTTGATAAAGAGCAGGTGTAGAAGTCTCTCCTAATTGCTGTAATGTCTTGTATACTTCTTTTGCTCTAGCTATAGTTAATGGGGATCTGCGGCGACCCATGGTTAAACTTAAACATACATAAAAATAAAGCTTTTAGTGTCTCTTTTGAGCAAAATACTTAGGTTGGTCTCATAATTAGTATCTCTTCTCCTTTTTTAACGTATTCTCCTTCTTTTGTTTTAATTTTAAGTATAATTCCGTTGATAGGAGAGACAATAGGTATATACGTTTTCATGCTTTCTATTACTGCCAGTATTTTTCCCTTGAATACTGTATCTTTTTCAGATATATGCAGTGATAGTATTTTTCCAGTTATTGGAGAGCGTATTGTGACATTATTATTTTTTGTAATGTCTAGTGTTTTCTCTGAGTGTACGGGGTTGTTGTTATTGTATATAATGGTTTTTACTTCAATAATAATTGTTACGCGCTCATTATTTATACTAGTACTTATAATTGTTCTTTTCATAGCTATAATGTGTAGAAAATTTTTGTTATTTGCCAATATTCTATATTTTTCACTACGTATACTATTATCTTTATTTTTATATTTTTGTTGCGTTTAGTATATTTATTGTTAGATATTATTGTTTTAGGTCGGTGGAATGCCATGTTTCTTAGGGATCTTGACATAGGGTCTTTTTGTAAGTAGGGTCTCTAGACACTTTATTAAGTATGGTCTTGTTGCATGAGGTTCGATTATGTCATCTATATATCCTCTTGAAGCGGCTACAAGTGGTGTTGTTATTTTAGCTCTGTACTCTTGTGTAAATTTCGCTACAAGTTCTTGTGGATTTTCTGCTTTTTGAAGCTCTTTCTTGTATATGATCTCTACAGCTGCTTCGGGACCCATGACTGCTATTTCTGCAGTAGGCCATGCAACAACTATATCTGCTCTCAAGTGCTTACTAGACATTGCTATGTAGGCTCCGCCATAGGCTTTCCTTACGATTACAGTTATTTTCGGTACTGTGGCTACCGAGTAAGCATAGATTATTTTTGCTCCGTGTCGAATTACTCCTCCGTGTTCTTGGTCTATTCCAGGTAAAAATCCGGGTGTGTCTACAAATGTAATTATGGGTATATTGAATGCGTCGCAGAATAGTATGAATCTAGATATTTTGTCAGCGGAGTTTATGTCTAAGCATCCAGCGTAGAACATTGGTTGATTAGCTACTATACCTACGGTTCTTCCATTTAATCTAGCGAAACCTACTATTGCATTACGAGCATAGTTTCCTTGGATTTCGAAGAATGAATCTCTGTCTACTACTCTATTTATGATTTCGTACATATCGTATGGTTCTTTGGGATCTAGAGGAACAATACTATCTAGTTCGAGGTCTTCTCGATGAGGATTGTCGTCAGTGGGTTCTATTGGAGGATCTTCCATGTTGTTTGAGGGTAAGTAGCTTAGCAGAGTCTTTATCATCGCTATTGCTTCTTCGTCGTCTTCTGCAAGCAAATGTGCTACACCGCTAATAGATGTGTGGACTTCTGCTCCTCCGAGTTCTTCGAAAGTTACATCTTCTCCTGTAGCAGCTTTCACTACTCGAGGACCCGTAATGAACATGAAGCTCTTCTTGGTCATAATAATGAAGTCAGCTAGAGCTGGAGAGTAAACAGCACCTCCGGCGCAGGGACCCATTATTGCTACTATCTGAGGAATTACTCCTGAAGCTAAAACATTTCTATAGAAGATTTCTCCATAGCCCTTAAGCGAGTCTACACCTTCCTGTATTCTCGCGCCACCAGAGTCGTTTAAACCTATAACTGGGATACCGAGCTCAAGTGCAAGGTCATAAAGTTGTGCTATTTTAGCTGCATGCATTTCTCCAACGCTTCCTCCCATTACTGTGAAGTCTTGAGCATAGACTGCCACTTTTCTACCATTTATTTCTCCTAAACCTACTACAACACCGTCTCCTGGTACTCTTTTTTCGGCCATACCAAACTCAGTGCAACGTGATAAAACCAATGTGGATAATTCTACAAAAGAATCTTCGTCGAGTAATAATTCAAGGCGCTCACGAGCTGTTAATTTACCCTTAGCGTGCTGTTTTTCAATAGCTTGAGGGCCTCCCCCTAGTTTAGCTTTTTCTTTGAATTCTTTTATCAGACTCCACGACATTAAGGCACCTAAAATAAAGAAGGAACTACTTATTTTAACTTAGCTTTACACCACCTACATTCTCTTGAAGCTATTGGTATTTCTCTACTACAATAAACGCATATCTTTAGTCCGTGGTATAGGTACTCTCTACTAGTCTTGATAGTAGTTTTTGACAATAAAAGCCAGGATAGGAAGGATCCTGTCGAAAAAAGTATTTTAGGGCTAAAGGGTTCGCTTACATAAAGTGATGCATAAGTAAACATTATGAGTATTAGTAAAGCTAAAATAACATCAGGAACTATTCTCACAAAGTATTTGCTAAAGTCTCTATGAAATCGCTTTGCGCCCTCATATATAGCGTCAAAGCCGCTGTAGCCAGCTATTACATTAGATGCTAGTCCTAGAAAGTAGAGTGGTGATAAAATAATAGTAAAAAGTGCTATAGATCCTGTAAAGCCTATGATTAGATAATCTAAGAATTTTGGAGCTATTCTTGCTACGCAGCGCTTAATTGAGGTCTTCAAGTATAGTTCTTCTTCCTTAACGTACTCTACTATTATAGCCATTAAAATAGAAGAAAATAGTAGTTCTATGAATAATATTATAAACATAAGGATTAATGCATTATGTAGTGTATCTGTATGTATCCATAAGTTATAGCTAATAATATAGTTTATTAATGCTATGAAAGTCACTAGGAGCAGTATTTGCATGCTAATATTTCTTCGATACTCAGTATTTATTTTTTGTGAGAACAAGAGCTACAGTAGTGTAGGTAAATTTTTTGTTAAATATAATTGTTTTAAATAATATGTATCAATAGGTTGTGAAAATATATGTTCTTAGAAAATAAACTATACGTTATAAAAGTATATGGAAGATATAGGCGGTATATATTTAAAGATGACTCTCTTCGAAATGTTTGATGGAAGTCAGAAAGTACAGGCGCTTTGAAAGAGTGGGGGCTCACAGCCATATTAAAGGACTAGGACTAGATGAAAAAGGTAAAGCAAAGCCCGTAGCAGACGGATTAGTAGGTCAAATAACAGCGAGAGAAGCTGCTGGAATAATAGTTAAAATGATTAAAAGTGGAAAAATGGCGGGAAGAGCTGTTCTACTAGCAGGGCCTCCTGGGACAGGAAAAACAGCAATTGCTGTGGCTATAGCAAAAGAACTAGGCGAGGACACTCCTTTTGTAGCAATAAGTGGTGCTGAGATTTATTCAAGCGAAATTAAGAAAACAGAAGTTCTCATGCAGGCTATGAGAAAAGCTATAGGAGTTCGTATACATGAATACAGGAAGATATATGAAGGTCTTGTAACAGACCTTGAAATAAAGACCGATAGACACCCGTACAATCCTTACGCGCAAATACCTGTAAGTGCAAGAATTCGTCTTAAAACAAAAGAAGAGGAGAAGACTTTCGATGTAGATCAAGACATAACATATGAGCTTTTAAGCAAAGGAGTTAGAGTAGGTGATGTAATATGGATAGATGCTGAAACAGGAAGAGTGACTGTAGTCGGTAGAGGAGAAAGTGGAGCCAAGTACGACATATCGACATTCAGGAAAGTTCCTCTACCTGAAGGAAAGATACTTAAGGAAAAAGAGTTTGTACACACTGTTACTTTACATGACTTAGATGTACTAAATGCTCGTCGAACAAGCATAATTTCGTTAATATTCGGTGGAGCGGAAGAAAAAGAAATACCCCCAGATGTTAGAGCACAAGTAGACGAGCAGGTCAAAAAGCTAGTAGATGAAGGAAGAGCAGAAATTTTGCCAGGAGTACTCTTCATAGACGACGTTCACATGTTAGACATAGAGGCCTTTAGTTTCTTATCCCGTGCTCTCGAAAGTGAGCTTGCGCCAATAATAATACTAGCTAGTAACAGAGGATTTACACGGATACGTGGAACAGATATTGTCGCGCCTCATGGAATACCACTAGATTTGCTAGACAGGCTACTGATTATAGAGACTAGAGCCTATTCTTCAGAAGAAATAAAAGAAATTATTAAAATAAGAGCTCAAGAAGAAGGAGTAAAGTTAACAGAAGAAGCTCTCGAGATATTGACGAAAATAGGTGCTGAAAGAAGCCTTAGATATGCTGTTCAGCTATTAACACCAGCCAGTATCGCAGCGAAGCAAGAGGAAAGAGACGTTGTTGAAAAAGTAGACGTTGAAAGAGTGCAACAGTTATTTAGTGATGTGAAAGAATCTGCAAAGTACTTGAAAGAATACGAAGAGAAGTTCTTGAAGTAGCTATTTCTTATGAGCATTTTTTCTTATTTTTAATATAACTACTATTAATATAGAAATAATTGATAATTGTCCCCAGTCTAAGTACATTACTTTTCTGTAAATATAGAATATTGGGTAAAATGATGCGTTAAATAAGATTCCTATAGTGGCTAAAAGGCTATAATGTGAAATTGTGAAAAGAAGCGAGGAGAAAAATACCATTAGGAAGGTGCGGTTGCTTTCAGCTGAATAAATCATTACTGAGAAAAGCCAGTACAAGAACGATAACACAGCGAGTCTCCAGAGAGGATACCAAGGATAGCGTTTGAGATATCCTAAGTAGTAAGGATATGTTGATAGGTATTGCTCTAAAGGAATTGCTTGAGAGAAAAGTATTATTGCTATAGTTATTAGGAGTGCTAATAAAAGATCGTAGTAAGTTTTCTTCATATTATCTCACCATAGAAAATGCAATATTAGCTCCTAAAAGTACGAAAAAGTATGCCGAGATAGCGATTTGCATTATTTTCTTTAATTTATCTTCTTTAGCTATTTTCTCGATTAATGCTTCAACTATTCTTTCTCCATCAAACATTATTATTGGTAACATGTTTAGAGTAGCTACGCTGAAGTTTATTACGTATATCCATTCAGCAAATAATATAAGATTTTCCGGAAGTGGTCTTAAATAGTTTTGAGATATTTCAATGCCTATGAATGCTTTTCCTCCTCTATTTCCTAAAACTAGCTCGGCAAAAACTACTTTATTATTTCTTAGAACCTTAATGGTTATTTTTTCTCCTGGTTTATATTGAGAAAGAACCCTAGATAAATCTGATATAGTGTTTATTGTGTGGTTATCGATGCTTAAGATAATATCTCCTGGAAGAAGGTGTTCTTCAGCAGGGTATCCCTTAATAGTATTTACAACTAGAACTCCTCTAGGCGACTGATACCACATTGCTGTGAGAAGAAAGATCCACGTTATAATAACTACTAAAAAGTTTGCAAAAGACCCTGCAGAAAGTATTCTGAGTTTTTTCCTTGTGCTAAGTAGCTTAAGTTTATTCTCATCTAATTCAACGAAACCTGCTAATAAAAATAATATTACAGCGAAACCCGAAGAAACTATGGGGATATCTTCACTGGCAGCGGCAATTCCGTGAGCTAGCTCATGGACAATAAAAGCTATTATAATGGCTATTATTAAGTAGGGTATCATGTTCCATCCTATAGTTACTCCAGGTATTATTAGGATCATTTCCTGGGCTTTGGCAGGCTTATATATGAATGAATAAAGATTCACGTGTAGAAAATATATTATAAATACCATTAAAAAGAAGCCAATTAATATTGATATATCAAAAAATATATGCCAGTATTTTGAGTATCTGCGACCTATTTTATATATTATTTCATTAAATTTTGATGTTCTGAAGAAAAGTCCTAGAGGGTATACTTCAATACCTTTTTTGCGTAGTTTTTCGAGGTGCCGAAGAGATAAAATATAGACAATAAGCCAGAAACATGCTACTGAAAGTATTATGGGCAGTATGTTGCTGGAGAGGGCTAGCACAGTAAGCTAATTCGATAGAATGCTTAAAAATTTATCTTGAGACAAGATTCTCCGTATCCGCGAAAAGCTTATTTATTTCTAAAGGAAGTTAAAACGGGCCCGTAGTCTAGGGGTTAGGATGCCGCCCTTACGAGGCGGTGGTCCCGGGTTCGAATCCCGGCGGGCCCATTTTTCCCGAAAAGAGAATTCTTCTAATGATGTTTTCTGAGTGTTGCCAAAATGAAGAGTACTCTGGCAACTACTCTTATATACAGGAGAGAAGCTACTATAGTAATGGTAGGAAAAGCTTCTTCCTGGAGAGACCGTGTTGCCTACTCTGGCATCACTGAAGAAGACAGGAGGAGGATACTGAACTATGTTCTTGAAGTCAAAAAAGTCAAGTACAAGGACCTAGGCTTTGACAGAACCTTTGTTTATAGGCTCAGGAAAGGAGAGAGGAGGATAACTGATAGAGTTTTGAGGAGGCTCTTAGACTTTTTGACAAAGGAAGAGCTCACCAGGCTGCTTGGAGTAGAGAAGAAGCTTGAAGCCTTAGGCATTATGAGGAACGGAGTACTAGACTACGGCCTAGTAATAGATATTCTAGAAGCTGCTAAAAGAGACAATTATTTGAAGAATCTTATTGCGAAATGGTTTTACGAGAACCTAGCACATGAAATACCTCATGTAGTTAAAGTCACAGAGGAGCACGTAAAGAAATTTGAGAAAAGGCTCTCCGCAAAATCGAAGAAAACCAGAGAAGATAGACTCAGATATCTGCTTAAAGCACTAGAGGACCTTGAGTGGGAGCTAGCACCAGATAAACTTGAAGAATACATATACGAGCTCCAGGCAGAGTCACCGCACAAAGCAGCACACATAGCCAAAGCCCTAAAACTCTTCATTAAGACAGTTCTAAAAGACAAAGCTCTCTACTACAGCTTCAAAGTACCCAGGCCTGGAGAAAAACTCGTAGCAGAGCCACTCACACTAGAAGAAGTAGTAAAAGTAGCCAAGAAAATAAAGCACCCTGGAGCACAAGCCTACTTCATTCTACTAGCCGAGACAGGTCTACGGCCTGGAGAAGTCCTCTCACTAACCCTCTCCTCACTAGACCTAAATAATAGAAAAATAAGGATAGGAAAAATATCTGAGACAAAAAGAAGCTACATCACCTTCTTGCACAAAAACACTGCTAACTATCTTAAAGAACGATATCTGCCTTTCAGAGAAGAATTTGTAGAAAAATACAGACCTATCCTAGCTAGACTAAACATAGATATTAAAGCCTGGGAAGCCAAGCTATTTCCCTTCAAAGACTACGAGCTAAGAAAAGAAATCTACACAGCTATGAAGAAAGCACTAAACCGGCAATTCAGACTATATGATTTGAGAGCATTTTTCGCAGCCTACATGTCTACCAGAGGAGTCTCCCCGCTAATCATAAACATACTACAAGGAAGACTGCCTCCCCGTGAATTCAAAATACTCCAATTCCACTACCTTCCTTTTACAGAAAAAGACCTGAGAAAAATCTATGAGAAAAACGCACCATGCATAACAAAACAGATACTTTAGTTCATAAAGGTTTTTCCTATAAATCAGGGCTCTGTCTCAAAAACTCTAGGTGGTGTACAAAGTTCTTTCTTTATTTGCTCAATAATTTGTATTGCTTCTTTCGCTATCTTCTTCTCACTTTCTGTTAAAACTTCTAATTTTACTTCCTTTATATTAGATATTGTGTTTTCAGCATACGTAAGTAGTCTTTCTAAGCTTTTTGAAGCTTATTGAATTATGCTGTAAGTGTATAGATATGTATGAGTATTAAAGACTTAGCTAAAGAATATTTTCCTTAAATTAGAATATATAAGTTAGTCTTTTAAAATATTTTGTTTTGATATAAGAGATATTAATTATAACTTATTGTTATTTAGTTATTTCTTTTATTTTTGTCTTAATTTTGTTTATCATATTTGAAAGAATATTTATTATTTCTTCATTATTATCCTCAAAAAGTATGGCTCCGCATTCAGGGCATGAGAAGTCTAGATCATATGCTTCCTCTATGGTAAATCGTCTTAGACACTGTACGCAGACATAGAAACTGTTGTTTTGTTCATACTCCATTTTTCTTTCGAGAACTTTAATTACAGCCTTGATTCTCCGCGTAAGAACGTTTATTATATTTTCGTCCTTGAGTCTCCAGTAGTACGTATACCAGCCTATGTTTTCATCACGCTCTCGCCTGTATGTTAAGATGTCAGCTTCATGCAGTTTAATTAAAATTTTTCGGACTTCACTTGGATTATCTATTTTTAATTTGGCAGATATCTCTTCATCTGTGGCTTCGCCTTTATCTATAATTATTGAGAGTACCTTTGCTGCCAGTGGACCACTTAAGTCGCTTGCATATTCTAGTAGCAGCTTACGCTTAAGTGGTGTTATGTACGTTTTTCATCACCTCGAACTACCTTTTTACCTCTTTTCTGCGGTATTATCTTTAGTTTTGCTGACTTATATTCTTTCAGCAGACATTTTCCTTCGAAGAATTTGTATAAAAACACGGCCAGTGCTGCTACTTCGCTATGAGGTTGATTTCCTATAGCAACATTGTAGTCTGCAATCTCGTAAAACTCGGGAGGTACTTTTTGCGAACCTACTATTACTAGAATGTCCTTGTTTTCTTGTTTTATTCGATCTATAACGTCGCTAGATTCTATATTCTCGCCATACATTGTTAAATGCACTATTATCCCTCCTCGATCTTTCCACTCTTTTACAACTTTTCTCCAGGGAGTGCCCATTTCTATGAAAAAGTCTCCTCCCCACAATTCAATTACTTTCTTTATACTTTTTTCTATTTTTTCATCGACAACATCGGAAAGGATTATTCCATCCGCACCGAAAGCTCTAGCAACAAGGGCTACATGTGTGCTAATACGCTTATCTCTTTGAGGTCTATGTCCATATCTTAATACAACTACTTTCATTATCGTGTCTTTTCTTTAGGCTTTTTAATTTCAACAATATCTCCTAGGGTTAATTCATATGTATGATGTGGAGTCTCATATGTATATAGTTCTTCTTCGGTTGTTTCCTCTATGACTAAGTTTATTTTAAGTACTCTCTCAAGTTTTCTTGCAAGGTCTATTGAGGGTATAAGTCTTCCGTCTTCTATCTTTTTAATGACAGATTCTTTTTCGCCCACCATTCTAGCCAGTACTTCTCTTGTTAAGCCGAGCATTTCTCTAGCTTCTCTTATTAATTGGGCGTAATCATCGACTACGGTATACCTTAGTTCTCTAGGAGGGCGGACAGTAGGTGTGAATATTCTCTGTTTTATTGGAAGAGATCTGGGAGTACTTTTTCTTAATGGTTGTGCATCTTTATACTTGTTTGCACAAGACTTACAAACTATTACTTTAACATGATCTATAGTAAGTGAATAAGGTACACCTTTTATTTCTCTGCCACAGAGTTCGCAAGTTGTTGTCACAAAATAATATGTACTTGAGCAGATTTTTACTTTTTGGCTACTTTAAATTTATTAAGCTCGTTTAGTTAGGTGCATAGAGATGAAAGAAAAAGCTAGTATTGAAGATCTGGTTAGAATAGAAAGAATCATAAACTATCAATATGGTCATAATCTTGGAACAAAATTGTTAGAGATAGGTAGCGGAGATATTTATTTAGTGAAATCTGCTACAGGAAGACTACGTTATATGTATTTTAGAGATTATCTAATAGCTGTTTTTCGTGCGTCAGATTTCTCTGTACTGTTTACCATTAGGGGTGCGCAGGTCTTAAAGGAGCTTGTGGCTTTTCCTCACTTAAGGGTCGTTGTTGAAAATAAAGTATCTAAGTTTATTGCTGAAGGAAGAAACGTGTTCGCAAAACATGTAATAATAGTTGATCTTGATTTAAGAGCAGGTGATGAAGTAATAGTAGTTAATCAAAGGGACGACCTATTGGCTGTAGGGAAACTAGTCTTGAGTCCTTTCGAAATATTTTCATTTAGAAGAGGTATTGCTGTTAAAGTACGCAGAGGAGTTGGAGTAGATGAGGTCTCTGAGGACAGTAGGTAGCTCTCCTATTTTTACTCTGATTTGCTTGCGTGTATCTCTATCTCTTATGGTGACAGTATTGTCTTGAAGTGTTTGCGAATCTATTGTTATTGCATAAGGAACACCTATTTCATCGTATTTTACATAGCGCTTACCTATGCTGCCTTCTTCATCGTACATTACGGTGAATTTTTCTTTGACAAGCATATTGTAGACTTTGCGCGCAACTTCAGGTAAATTATCTTTTTTGACTAGTGGGAGAACTACGACATTTATTGGAGCTATATCTTTGGGTAGTGCTAAAATTATTCTTCCTTTTTCCTCTTTGTAAGCGTATTCTAAGGTAGCGTAAAGAAGGCGTTCTGCTCCGAAAGACGGTTCACTTACATGAGGTATGAATCTCTCGTAGTATTTTTTCTCTTCAATTATTTGAACATCTTTCTTCTCTATTTTTACGCCGTCTATTTCTATAAATCCTCTTTCTGACAGCTCCTTTTCTATTTCGTTAGGATCTTTTAACAGTAATTGATGAACTATCCGCGGTGGAATAGATTTATTAACTACATTTATTTTCTTTACAATTATTGGCTCTGGTAATTTTCTGTAGGCTCTTAAATCTTCATTACTATATTTCATATGCTGTTTTAAATCGTAGTCTGTTCTATAAGAATGACCCGAGACTTCTGTCCATCCCCATCTTTCTAGGTATACAAGTTGGTCGAATGTTTGCACAGAATAATGAGCTTTTTCTGCAGGACCCTTTTCGACGAAAAGTTGCTTTTCGAAGGGAATTCCAAGAGCTTTTAAGAAATCTACACTAAGCGCCATAAAGTATGCGAGCCACTCATTTGAGATAAGGTTTTTTCGAACAGCTTCTCCTACAAGGAGAGTCACTACTTTTTCCTCGAGAGGTTTTTCTTCTTCGCTATATGGGACTATTCTTATCTCTTTGTCGCGTATATTTTCTAAGAGAGGACATCGAGGGTTCTTAGGATCGAAGAAGAGCTCTATCTCCATTATTGTAAATTCTCTTAATCTTATTGGTCCTTGGCGGGGTGATATCTCATTTCGCATTACATGTCCTATTTGTGCTATTCCTAGAGGCAGCTTTCTCCCTTTTAGTTCGTATATTCTCTTAAATGTCAAGAACATTCCTTGGGCAGCTTCAGGCCTAGCATAACCTACATTGTGGCTGTAGGGACCTATTGTTGTTTTGAATAGTAAGTTAAATTTGCTTACATGTGATAATTCTCCTCCACACTCAGGGCATCTAATGTTGTTTACAGCTATTATTTTTGATAACTCTTCTTCATTCATACCTTCCGCATTAATGCCTAATTTTTCTTCAACTAAGTGATCTGCTCTAAATTTTCTTCCACATGCTTTGCATTGGGTTATATAGTCTGTAAAGTGCTCTACGTGGCCAGAGGCTATGAATACTTTTTCTGGTGCTATGATAGGGGTCGTTATTTCGACAATAAAGTCTTGGTGTGGGATAATGAAAAATTCTCTCCATTTTCTCATTATATTCTGTAGTAGAAGAGTTCCTAGTGGTCCTAAATCTATAAAACCTCCTACTCCACCGTAAATTTCGTAGGACTGCCAGAAAAATCCTCGTCTTTTTGCTAGCTCTACAAGTTTTTCGTATTTATCTACTTTTGTCATTTTAACCGGGTGATAAAGTATCTACAATTTATAAATACTTTTACTTAATCTCTTTGATGAAAACAGCGTGTCGGCCGAGCTATTGTGAAAAGCTATATGTCCCACACCGAATATTTCCAACTAAATTATATTTTTGTGTATACTTTTCGACGACTACAGTTGAAGTATCGTTGTCTAATAAATATTTAAGCGAATTGTTTTCAGTGATATTCTGTGAGTACATTAGATCTTTACTTAAAAGAACCGCAGATAACTTTTTTCGATAAAAAGGGAAGAATAGAGACATCAGAGTACGCGGTTATAGGCTGTCCATATGATTCAACGACTTCAAGAAGACCTGGAACTAGATTTGCTCCTTTAGCTATAAGATTAGCTTCCTATGAAATAGAATCCTTTAGCCTAAGGGCGCTTAAAGATTTCGAAGATGTAGAGCTGGTAGATTTAGGTGATATAGTTCCTCTCTACGGTAATGTGGAGAAGTACTTGGCAAGAATTGAGGCAGTTATAAAAGATTTAAAGAAATACAATTCACGTTTAAAGGCCGTGATTATTGGAGGAGAGCATACAATATCTTTAGCTGGAGTTAAAGCTTGCGGAGACATAGGTGTAGTAGTTTTCGATGCTCATATGGATCTTAGAGACGAATATCCTTTAGGAGACAAGGTATCTCATGCTACTGTCAGTAGAAGAATAAGTGAAGTAGTAGGAGAATCTAACGTGCTTTTATTAGGGGTTCGTGCATTTTGTAAAGATGAGTATCAATATGCTAAAGACAATAAAATAAAGTTTATTACTTCACTGCAAATAATTAGAGATAAAAACAATGTAATTAAAAAAATAAGTGATTATGTATCTGTATATGATAGTATCTACCTGTCGATAGACATCGACGTCCTAGATCCTGCTTTTGCGCCTGGCGTAACTACACCCGAGCCTGAAGGTATTTCAGCTACGGATCTGCTTGATGTAATTTACCAAATTTCAGAAACAGGGGTCAAGCTTAACGCAGTAGATTTAGTTGAAGTGGCACCTCCTTACGATCATTCAGAAGTAACTTCTTCGCTAGCAGCGAAAGTATTAATGGAAACTATGCTTGCTTTTCGCTAAGTCTCCTCTATTGGTTCTAAGGCAGAGGCTGGGGCTCTTATTTTTTTAACTATTGGCGGCCTTACTTTGATTATAATTTTATAGCCGCAATAAGGACAGTGAACGCCTGGCAAAATGCTCATTTCTTCTTGATCAAAAGTTTTTCCGCATTTCATGCATTTGTACTTTTTCCATGCTAGTTCAGACACAAGTGTTATGACACGAAGTTATATAAAAAGTTTATTAAGGCTATATATAGGTTAAAGAGTAAAACTTATTACCCGAGAAGTATAATATGGTAATGGCTCTGGGAAGAAAATGAGCGAGATATGCCCTATATGTGGATTACCCAAAGACCTCTGCGTATGTGAAGCGATATCAAAAGAAGAGCAGCAAATAAGAATACGCCTAGAGCGTAGAAAAGGCAGAAGAGAAGTAACCATAATTGAAGGCATAGATGAAAAAGATTTTGACTTGTTTTCGCTTGCTGCGCAACTAAAGTCTAGGCTTGCCTGTGGAGGAACAGCAAAGAAAGGCAGAATAGAGCTACAAGGAGATCATCGAGAAAAAGTGAAAAACATATTAGTTGAAATGGGATTTCCTGTAGAAAATATTATAGTCGAATAGAATTTACTACTGTTTTTGAATTTCAAAAATTTTTCTAAGTCTTTTCTCGCCTCCTATTTCTTTAATAATATTTTTTACAGGATCTGGAACAAGGCTTTCCCATAAAGGATTGCCTTCAGCTAATAATCTTCTTATGAATGTTCCTTGAAGCTTTTCTCTATTGAAAAAGGGAATGCTGTATACAGGTATACCTTCTTCTTCAAAAAGTAGTCTAGTTAGAGGATCATTTGAGTATACTCGAGAAAAAGGAGGAGCGCAGTACTGAACTACTTTAACCCAAAATGCATGCTTTGAGTCTGTATCAGGTATGGGTACAAGAATGCACCTATCGCAGAGATTTTCTGATTTTAGTGTTAACCATATCATGAGCATTCGTTCACCTAAAGTGAAAGGATTTTTTATACTATGGGAGTACTGACAACTGCCTATGCCTATTACTAGTTCTTTCTCTTTTTCTAGTATCCATTTAATTGCCATTAAGTGACCCTTATGAAACGGCTGAAATCTGCCTATATAAAGTGCTCGAGACACATTTTTGAATACATGTTAAGCCTAAATAAATTGTCTGCGAAATACTTTGAGTCCTTGTGTTATATTAACATAATTTTGAAGCAGTTAAATACCATATATAATATTTTCAAGAAAAGAAAATATAATGTAACAAATAATACTGAACATAAAAGAGCAGCTTTTTCATCGATCTTACTTAAAAATAAATATAAAATGAAAGGATATATTGAAAATAAAAATGAATTTTCTGAAATAACATATTTTGAATGAAAAAGAACATAGGGAAATATTGTAATCATAGAGCTAGTAAGTGAAAGTAAAATTGAAAGTATTCTAGATCTATAAAAGAATACATGAGTTTTTATGCTGAGGAAACTGACATTTTCTCTTAATTGTGTAGCAATATCTATTAGTTCATTTACAAATAATAAACACGATTTAAAACTCTTTTTATAAATTTTTATTAGTATTCTTAGTGAAATATCCACTAATTTTGACAGTGAAAAAATGTATTTATAATGTGAATTTGAAGTATGCAAACACATACTTTTTATTAATTTAATTATTATAGTGTATATTTCTTGTTCAGATTTTTTAGCTGAAATAAAAGAGAACATTGCTCTTTCTAAATTTATTTTTGATTCCATCTTACTTTTTACATAATACAATAGTGTTATGAAGGTTTCTAACTCATTTAACTCTAAATCTATTAAATATTTTAGCGACAAAGTTTTTTTAATGATATAGAATAGCACTATGAAGTCAACAATTAAACAATACTCAATATTATATACAATAAATAGTAATAAATTAATATACAGTAGGAGGTAAGTTAATATAATACAGATAATATTATTATTTTTCATAGTATTCTCTTGCTTAATACTACTATTATAAGCATTATTGTTAATCCTATAAATGTTAAATAAATAATTTTAGTGAAAAATGGTATGTTAAATATAATCGCTGGTAGTATCAAGGGAATGTAAAATAGAAACGATACTGCTAAAAGCATTGTTAGAGTATCTTCATATTTTTCGAGAAGTGTTTTGAGTACTCTGTTTACAAATAGAAGAAGTGTATCTTCATCAGCATTTTCTGCAAAGTACTTGTTAAAGGTTTTTCTCAGTATATTATTGTACTTACGTACCCTAATAAAAGAATTAAGTATTTTTAACAACGAGACATTATTTACATCTTTTATACTAATATTTACATTATAGTATTCACTTAATAAATGTATAAAGAATATTAATGATACTTTTTTATCTCGATAAATATTTCTAATGACATTGTATATAAGTAATAAAATATTTATTTCGAGAAAATCATAAATTAAAGGCATACTTCTCACTTTTAGCTTTCCTTATAAAGGGTGTTGGATAAATAAGTAGGTTATTAGAAAGATTTCTATCATATATCTTTATAAAGCGAAAGGAATTATTCGTGTCTAATGGTTCGTAAACTTTATCAACATATCTTATTACTTTGTTTTTATAATATGATTTTTTAGTAAAAATTATAATATCTATTAAGAATAACATATTATGACTTATATTGTAGTTATTTACAATTCTATTTAAAAGTTTCTTAAGTGAATCTGAATGGCATGTAAATGCACATTTGAGGCCTGCTGAAAGAGCCAAAAATAGTGCTTTAAACTGGTCTTTGGATTGAATTTCTCCTAAAATTATGTAATCGGGATTTCTGTGAAGAAGTTTAGTTACCTCTATCTCTTTGCCTTTGTACTTTGGGCTATCTATAGGGTATACTTTATATCGTGCTTGATGAGCTTTGCCAGTGATATCTCTTATACTTTCGACTACATCTTCAATGTATAGTTTACGATAAAACGAGGGAATTTCTCTATCTAGTGCATTTAAAAGCGTAGTTTTCCCTGTGCCAGGTTCTCCTACAATCATCAGGTTAGGGCGATATTTCATGCAAAGTCTAAGATAATTTACAAGAGTATGTGGTAGCATATTTATTTGTGCAAGTTTTTCTAATGAACATAAATAGATATTATGTTTTCTTATATTCAATATTATATCGTCAACTGCTAGAGGACTTATATCTACACTAACTCTTACAGCGAAAAATTTTGTTATGAGTTCTGTTTTTAGTGAGGGATTTGTTTCATCTATGATATCTCCAGTTTCTATTTTAAGTCTAGTGATTATATTATCTATATCATCTTTGTTCAATTTAATATTTGTTAGGCACCTGCCATATTTTATATGGTCTAGGTAGATGTGAGAATTCACTCCGTCGAGATATATCTCCTGTATGTTTCTATCTAATAGAAATGCCATGAGTTTATGTAAGCCCAATATTTTATGACATAAGTATTTGCTTGTGTTTGTAATAAAATTCTTATAATTAATATTAAAGTCTATAAAATCTAGTAAGAGCTTGTCTACGCAAATTTTACTTAGACATAAAATTAATTTATTTAGATTGTATGATAAAATATTCGCAGATATTATTTCGCTAAATTTTGCATATAAATAATTTAGAAGAAGGATGCTGATATTGTTAACTATAATACTAGGTTTAACAATATAGTAACTTTCTTTTTCTCCTAAAATAATGTTAATTGTGTACGGTGGGATATCATAAACAGTTACTTCCTTATGCCTAAGTGCTATATCTCTGTTTGGTGGTGAAAAGTACTCTGTTAAAGATAGAGGTTGAGTTTTTATACTTTTATATGTCTTTAATATTCTATAAATTTTTGTCAATATTTTGTAGACTTCTTTACTTGATTTTTTAAGCTGCTTTTTATATGAATCTATAATATTAAGTGATGTTTCTAAATCATTTCTTGCCAAAAATCCGGGAAATGGAAAGACTGAAAAAACTTCTGATAAGTCTTGTAGTACATCGTAGTCAATGTTTGAGTGTAGTTTTTCACTGTTTGAAATAATACTGTTTCTTAGCTTTCTTATTAAATTTGATAGTAGTATTATGTTTTGATCCGTCACTTCGTTCGATAGGCTTTCAGATAGTGATAGTATGTATGCACTTATGTATATATTATTTGGCATCGGCATTCTTTGCAATGCTTATAATTGTTGGTAAACGTTTTCTTATACTACTTTCATTTACATCTAAAATATCTGCTATAGCTTTAATGCTAACCTTTTCTCCTCTATTGATTACCTTTGAGACAGAATAGTAGACTATTGTGGCAGCTAATACCCGTGGACTTTTTCCTTGTATTATGCGTGAGTCAAGATGCTTGAGTATTAAATTACATTCTCTTAGACATAGTCTTCTTTCCTTTACTGAAAGATTTAGAGTATTCATTACCTTATTCAGAAAACGCATAGTGTATTCCTTTACTCCGGGTCTACTGTAAACGATTCCCTTTTTGGAAAGCATTTGCATGATTTCCCATATGTTGCTTAGCGATGTTCTATGGCCTCTTTCAGCGTATGCTTTTACTATTTTATTTATATTGTACCCATATTTCTTAGCGGCATATATCAGGCAGGCAGCTGCTATTCGATGATAGAAAGGTCTTCTTCTGTTTAATGTTGGCACTATGTGCTGACATGCAAATATGTAGAGTTTTTTAGCTTCATTTACAACATAGTTTGGTAAACCTAATTTAAATGCAATAAAGTTAAGTTCTTTAAATACTCTTAAATGCGTGGATCTATTGCCATATTTAATGTGAATATGGTACTCTCTAAGTTTTCTATAGAAGATATTCGCCGGTCTTTTAAGAAAATCTCTCATAGGACGTGGAATGAAAGACCCATCTTCAGCATCAGTTGTTAACACTTTTTTTGAAATAGTGTCGTCGGCTACAGTTAATGGAGTGTCCCAGTATCTATATCCGTGTACTGTTCCACACTGACTGCACACTATTTCTCCTTCGGGAGTCTCCACTAATGGTCCTTGACATTTAGTGCACCTATTATACATCAACACTAATAGCAGTTTTTCCCTTTATATTCATTGTAGGAAAATTTTTACCATAAGAAAGCAGAAAAAAGTTTCAGTCTACTCTCAAGTAAATTTTATCGAAGTGATAAAGGAATATGTGCTTATGGAATGCCGTAGAATAGAGAATATTATTTTTTCTAAAATTGCTATGAAAATACTTATAGCATTATATCTTTCTAAAAAGCCTATGACGAAGTATCAGTTAATGAAAAAAGTTAATGTTAATTACAAGATATTAGTTGACAGACTTAATAAGCTGATAGAAATAGGTCTTATCGAAGTACATTATTATAAACCGCTACGCTATAGTTTATCTAAAAGGATTTTCATCAATAAGGAGTATGAGCCTATATTGAAATATATTGAGGCTATGTCTAATATCATAAGGCTTTAATAGCTTCGTAGTATGAGATATTCCCATCCTTATCTACTATTGCTAATATTGGTATTCGCTTATTTTTTAAAGCTTTTTCGATGATATCTACTAGTTCCGTTATAGATATTGACTTACCTTCAGATAAAATAAAAACAGAATACTTTATTTCACCTTCTTTTCCTCTTGAGAACAGGATAGTAGGTGGTGTAGCTTCATGGACTATTCGAGGGATGTATCCTCTTTTTCTAAGATCTCTATAGACTATGTATAAATCCCATATTTCTGGATTGCTACTCCAGCAGAAAATAAAGACATCTTCTTTATTGAGTATTTTGTCCTTAATTTTAACAATATACTTACCGCTCTCTAGCAGGTAGAGTATCTCGGCTAAATGAAGTAAGTATTCATCGCCATAACTTATTCCGATTCCGCGGTCTTTTAAAACAGAAATTTTTTCTCTATTGACCAGTGCAAAGTAATCTTCCTTAGGCTCTACTATAAGTTCGATAATCGACTGTTTTTCTTGCTTCATACTCGTCTCAATATTCTGACTAGAGCAAATATATAAGTGAAAATTAGGTGGGGCCGGTGGGATTTGAACCCACGTCCTTCCGGTATCTTCCCGGAAGGATCTGGAGCCGGACTCTGGCCGGTGGAGGCCCGGTCGCCATACCTGGCTAGGCTACGGCCCCAGCTACTACTTCTATTCAGTCAAAAATAAACTTTTCTTCGTTAAGTGGAGGCATGTACTTGCGTAAAAACAGAAAACTTATATAATCTCATGGAAGAAGAAATCATGCCGGCGTAGCTTAGCCTGGTAGAGCACCCGGCTGTTAACCGGGTGGCCGTGGGTTCAAATCCCACCGCCGGCGCCACTAAGAGCTTGCTTAACCTCCCATTTTCTCCTTAGATCTCTGTTGTTATAGCTCATTATTCTTCAGATTATCGATATTATTTAAACTAAAGCCTTAGACTGTGACCTTTTTTGTATTGTTTTGAATCTTTTTTGTTTTATTCTTGTTTTGCGCTGATTGATGTGGTGCTCTATAAAGTGATGAGAGTACTACTCTGGACTCTACAGGGCTTTTTCATGTAGATGAGAGGCTGTGTCGTTGGACTCAACAGTTGTTCATGATCTCGTAACTTTGTCCGAGGACTAATGGAGAGCTAGAGCCCATAAACTTAATATTCTTGAGTACGGATTCTACACGCAAATGTATACTGTAGTCGATCTCTTTTGTGGAGCAGGAGGATTTTCTAGGGGCTTTCACCTTGAAGGGTTTGAAGTAGTGTTGGGTATAGACAACTCTCCTCAAGCCTCTAAAACTTTTTCAAAAAATTTCAAGAAAGCTATAGTTATTTGCTCTGATATAAAAGAAGTGTCAGGGCTAGATATTTTAAGGGAACTTGGATATAGGCCCGATGTAGTTATTGGAGGACCACCTTGTGAAGCATTTACTCGGACAAATCCTCTTAGAATGCCTAATCCTATTGACCGGCTATACTTAGACTCAGTAGGACAGTTAACCCTGCATTTCATAAGAATAGTGGGAGAACTAAAACCTAAGGTATTCGTTATGGAAAATGTTCCGAGTATTATTGAAGGAGAATTAAAACAAGCTTTACGTGAAGAGTTCGCGAAAGCAGGGTATAAGAAAATATACTTTAACATACTCAGAGCAGAAGACTACGGAAATCCTTCAATCAGGAGAAGAATATTTATATCGAATATCAAGCTGTCTCCTCCTAAATTAAGGAAGAAAACTACGGTGGCTGAAGCTATAGGAGACTTACCTGAACCCGGAGTATCGTCGGATATACCTAATCACGAGTATACTCCTTTTTCTCCGAGAAAATTAAGAAAAATATCTAGATTAAAGTGGGGTCAAGCACTTATAATCTACAAGGGTGCTGAAGGTCGATACTACAAAAACTATATAAGGTTACATCCAAATAAGCTTGCACCGACAGTAATGGGGTCTTCTCGCTTTGTTCACCCCTATAGCGATAGGCTACTTACTGTTCGCGAACAAGCCAGACTCATGGGGTTCCCCGATTATCATGTCTTTTACGGTGGAAGAGATTCTCAGTACAATCAAGTAGGAGAAGCAGTTCCAGTACCGCTAGCTAAGGCTATAGCGAGAGAAGTATATAAGGTACTCGAAAACCTACTATAGTGCAGTCATGGTGAAAAATATGAGAATGCCTATTGTCGGAATACATGGAATATTTTCTGTTCAGAGATTAGTAGACTTCGTGAAAACTGCTATAGCGCTGGGGTGCTCCACAATAGTGGTATCTAAAGCAGTGGGTGCAGCTGCACAAAACGGTGTTCCCGAAGCTCAGAAAGTAGTATTTAAGAGTGGAAGAAATATGCTTGTAGTCGCAGACTTAGTAGATATTAAAGAACTACTTGACCCTGATAAACTCATTTTAATAACAACTGAAAAAAGAGAAGATATACCAGAAGTAGCTTTCGAAGAAATAGTCAACATACTAAGAGAAAATAAGAATATTATCTTGGTGTATCCAGGCTCAGATACAGGATTTACTAGAGGTGAATTAGAGCTAGGTGAAGCATACAGAATACCGCTGGTGGAGGGAGCACAATTAAGTCCAGTAGCGGCTCTTGCTATAAGTATTTTCGAGATAAAAAGATTACAACAATGTTAAATCAAACTAGACACTAGTATTCTGAGGTCATCAGTTGTATAGAATATGGTGTCTGAAAGTTCTTCTAGCATGTCGACAATATCTTTAACGATTATTGCTGCTCTGCTATCGAGATTACTCTCAACTATCATGAATAAAAGTTCTCTATATTTTTTGTCGAGTTTTCTTTCCATATCCTCTATTTTCTCACAGTAGTTAAGAGTGTGGCTAGGTTCTGTATTAACGTTGACAAATGCCTTGTATAGGCTCTGTGACATTTCCTCAAGTATTTCTGTAAATGATTTCATGTTTTCTCTGATAACTCTCGGGGGCTCCCATTCGCGTATTCTCATTTGTTCGAATCTGTAAGCAACACCCATAATTTTATCTGCGACACTTGAGATTTTTGAGGCAAGTCTTATCCATTCGTCTTTATAGGATAATGAAACAGCGACTCTGGAGATATACGAGAATATTTCTTTCTTTAATTCTTCTATATCATTTTTCTCTCTTCTGAGTTTATTTATAACTTCTTCCTCGGACTCGGTTTTGTTGAGCAGTAGTTCGAGTTCTCTGAACATAGAAATTACTTTATGGGCGGCCTCTGAAAGTAGATCCACTAATTTCTGTTGTGCTAGCGATGAAGGTATAGCTGATATTTCCAAATCTTTTCGGCTCATGACCATTCTCACACCACTATTAAACAGCCTTGAAGAGCTCGTGAATGAAACTAGTAGTCACTTATATAGTTCACTGTCTAGCCTTAAGAGGAGCTCGGCAAGTAGCTATCGAGTTATCAGCTATACCATACTCCCTTAATTCATCCTCATTGCACCATACTTCATTCTCTGGAACGTCTTCGGATACTAGAACTCTAAAATATAGTCTTTTCTTACCTGCAATAACCACTTCTAATGAATCTTTTATGCCGAGAAATTCCGCAGCCTTAGAATTCATCTTAGCTAAGCCTCTTGAGACATTATCTTTTCTTCTCAATCTAAGCCTTTTTTCTCTTCGTTCCGACACATCTAGATAATGACCGGATATATTTAAGCTTAAACTCTAACTGTTGATGGTAAAAAATATACTTGTGATACTTAGTAAAAGTTGTATAGGTATGGAGCATAAAGCTTACTTAATTGGACGTAAAGTAGTAGTATTTGACTATGAGTTAGGAAGACAGCTTTACAAAGAAGGATTTTATGGAAAATTTACATATGTGCCAAAAGTCAAGGATTTAGCTCAGTGCGATGAAATCGAAAGTCCTCTTGAATTATCTTTAGTTGAAGCTCTCTACTTAATGAAAAGAGGTAGAATTAAGATAGTCACGAGAGAAGGCAAAGAAATAAGCATAAATGAGTTCATAGAGTTAGCACGCAAATATATTGACCTCTTCGACGAATTATATTCGGTGTACGAAGACCTTCGAAGTAGAGGATATATTGTAAAATCAGGCATGAAATTTGGAGCAACATACGCTGTGTACAAGTATGGTCCCGGCATTGACCACGCTCCCTTTTTAGTACAGGTTTCAACAAAAAATACGAAAATGGATCCCATAGAGATTGTTCGAGCAGGAAGATTGTCGCACTCAGTAAGAAAGAAATTTGTAATTGCAGTAAGAGATGTTACGTCAGGTAAAATAAAATATTACGCTTTTAAGTGGTTCGGATGACCAAGAAATTATTAATAATAATCATTATTTTATCACTAACATTACCTATTCAAGTAAGTAAAGTTAAAGGAGAACAAAACACTTATACTCTTCAAGTAATAATAAACGACTATTTTAACGAAAGCCTAGCAGGATATCCTCTTGATGTGGTTCTAAAAAGCAATATAACAGAAATAAAGTTGCAAAAGGTCACTACTGGGCAAGTAATATTTAATAATTTATCTGAAGGAATCTATATACTTACAGTATATTCTAGAGCTCCTATAAGCAACAAGGTAGTATACAATGGTACGATAACAATTACTGGTAATTTAACAACATACATTAAATGTAAAGTGATGAGAGTGAAGATAGTAGTAAAGACTATTGATAATGTAGTCTTATCGAGCTATGCATTAGAAATAAATAATCATATATATGGTAATGATAATATAATATTACCTATAAATGAAACATATAAAATAAAAGTTTATTATAATAATAAAGAAATACCACTACTAATGGACACAATAAAGGTTACACCTAACAATAAAATTTACTACTTAACATGTAATGCTAGACTAAAAACAGTATTCAAGTTTAATTACTACGATGGGTCTTCAATACCGGAATCTACTTTAGAAACTATTTCGGTAACTATTTTATATGATGGAGAAGAACTTCCTTTAATCTACAATAGTTCTAGCGGTAAATTCTACTTAAATAATTTAATTATTCTCGGTAAATATGACATTAAAATATTCTATAGGGGAGAGTATTTAGGTACTTTTAGTGTCGAGGTATCTTCCGCAGATTTAATTACTTTAAATATTCCTCTATTAAAGGAAGTCGAAATAAAGATAAGTGATAGTCAGGGAAAAGGTATTCCTTATGCCCATATTAAAATAGAATGGGCGAATAAAGTAATATGGGAAGGAGTAACTGATTCTTTAGGAAAAATTACTTTCAATAACATACCTAAAGGCAAGGAGTTGAAAGTAACTATTAAGGTAGGCGACAGAGAATATATTTTCTGGAAATCATTCAATACTTTTCAAGAAAAGATTTTTATAAATCTATTTTCGCTTAAGCTGACTTTCACAACACCTGAAAAAACAAAAATACCTCCCGGCTCAAAAGTCGTAATAAAATACAATGGAAAAACACTCTTCTGCTACGAATATACCTCAGGTTACTTAGTTCTAGATTATTTACCTCCTGGAGTATATGAAGTAGCAGTCTACTGGAGAAATACTCTAGTTGCATACGATAAAATAACCTTAAATACTAATATAGAGAAAAATATAGTATGTAAAATATATAATTTAACAATTATTGTAAAAAACATCCCAGATAAATATCTTAATAGAATAAAAATAAAAATAAGTGAAGATAATGATGTATATCAAGAAATAGTGCCTTCACAGAGAGTAGTGTTCTTGCCTTGGCTTCCTTATGGAAAGTATAATATCAGTATAGTTTACTTAGGAAACTTTTCTAAGGTTCCTCTTATAAATGAAAGTATTTTACTCCAGTCTACTCAAGTAGTTTCCTTTATCTTACCAGTTTCATCTTTAGCTATAAGTGCGGTCAACTATTGGGGAGAAAAATTAAGTAAAGTAAATGTAGTTGTTTTAGTTACCTACAATGGATCACTAGTAGATAAGTACAATTTAACATCAGTTTTTCTTCCAATCTACTTAGATATTGTGCCGAGAGTAAAAGGTGTTGCATTAAACATTACAGTAATGTATAAGAGATTCAAAAAGAGTACATTGGTTGATACAGTAAGCATTAAATCTGATGAAATAACTATGAGAATGAATGAAGTGTTTGTAGAAATCCTGGGATATCCTTTGACTTTAATTGAAACCGTTTTCTTAATAATTGGTGTGTTAGTCCTCATTGCTGGAATATGCTGGTTTATTTATAACTACTACTATTTGGGCGAATATGAAGAAGTAGAACTGATTGAAGAAGAGGAGGAATCTTACGAGGAGGAAGAGGAAAGTGAGTATGAATATTAAAGTCATCGATGTTCACTGCCACTTAACTCATTGTGCATTTAAGGAAGATCTAGATAGAGTTATTTATCGTGCTCAATTAGCAGGAATAGAGTGCTTAATTACATCTACATTGAGATTAAGTGAAATAAAGTGCGCATTAGAAATAAAGTCAACGTATTCGAACAAAGTTTATCTTTCTATAGGATGCAGTCCTACTCTATTTGACTTTAAGGAAATTGAAAATATAAGAAAATTTATTGAAAAAAATGTGAATGAGATTGTCGGAATAGGTGAAGTTGGATTAGATTATAGTGTAGTTAAAGACAATATCTTAAGAAGTGTTCAAGTGGAGAACTTTTCTTCGTGGATAACTTTAGCTCAGAAATTAAACTTACCTATAATAGTTCACGTCCGGAAAGCCGAGAAAATTATCCTCCAGCTAATTAAAGAATATAATAATGTAGAAGTTCCTGTCATACTCCACGCGTATAGCGGACCCCTAACATTAGCGAGGGAGTTTATGAAACTTAAAAACGTTTACTTTTCAATACCTCCTTCCGTGTGCAAATCTACTTTGAAACAGAAATTAGTTGAAATTCTTCCACTAGAAAAAATTTTGCTTGAATCAGATGCTCCTTATCTGCATCCGTTTTCGTTCGAAAGAAATGAACCGTCGTTCATTATGCATTCATTAGTAAAAATCGCTAAGATAAAAAATGTGTCTATAGAGGAAGTAGCTTCAATTTCATATAAAACCTCTAAGAAGATATTCGGGCTAGAGTAAAATTATTTCTATGCAGTTTCGTGAATAATAGTGACTAAAATGACGATAGAAGCTATTGCTCCGGGTAAAGTTATAATAGCTGGTGAACATTTTGTAGTAGAAAATGAGCCTGGAATAGCTGCAGCCATTTCTCTCTATGCTAAAGTAAAGTTAGAGCCGAGGTCTGAAAAAGAGGTTATTGAATTGTATTCAGTGAATTATAATGTTTTAAATAAAATAAAAATAAGTGAAATAAATAAGGAGCGTATCGAATGCGATGCAATTTTTTATCCCTTCTTTCGAGTAATGCAAATAGTACTCGAGGAGTACGGTAAGTTGCCTTCATGTAAAATCGAAATATCTTCTCAGATACCTCCTAAAGCAGGATTAGGTTCCTCAGCTGCGACAGCGGTAGCTTTTTCCGCCGCGCTACTTAAAGCGATAGGAGCTGAAGTAGACTTAGATGAAGTATCTGAACTGGCCTATGAAGCAGAGAAAATTTCTCATGGCAAGCCAAGTGGAATAGACAATACTGTTTCTACGTACGGGGGAGTAATAGTATTTAAAAAAAGTGAAGGTTTTGTGAAATTGGATGAAGTGAAATACGATGAATTTAAACTAGTTTTAGCAGATACGGGCAGCCGTGAATCTACAAAAAAACTTGTAGAAAAAGTAAGGAGGCTGAAAAATGAATACGACGAAGTCTTTATGCCCTTTTATCATGCAGCAGGGCACCTCACAATAGAGCTCGCTAAAAAGCTGTCAGAAGGCGACTTAGTCGCTGTTGGAGAACTGATGAATGTTGCTCACGGTATGTTGTACTCGCTTGGATTATCGACGGAAACTGTAGAAAAACTAGTTTTTACTGCAAGAAAAGCAGGGGCTCTAGGAGCTAAAATTACTGGTGCAGGTGGAGGAGGCATGATAATTGCGCTTACTACTCCTGAATTGGCTGAAAAGGTAAGCAGTAAGTTACTTAATGCTGGCGCGGCTTGGGTAAAAATAGTTAATGTCATAGAAGAGGGTGTTGCCGTAGATGAAATTTAGAAAGTTTCCCCTACTAATGCTGTTAACAATAGTGTTATCTAGCTTATTAATTATCGTAAACTCCGTTAGTTTACCCGAGAACAATAACGAGATTTTAAAAGCAAAACTAGTACTGTGTAGCAGATATACCATGAGTAGAGGCGAGGTAGTACCTCTAGATACACGCGAAGACTTTATAATTTCTGAAAGAGATTTCATAGCGATAATAGTATTTTATAATATTTCTGAGAAAATAGCAATAAATGTAAAATGTTTTGCTCCGACTAATAAAAAAATCTTTGAAATATCTTTCACAGTAAATCCTTTAGTAAACTTCTCTGTAAATAGAGTACCTAAATTCTATATAGTTATGACTGTTCCTTTGAGCGAAGGAGAATACATAGATGTTTTTTGTAAAGCGTTTGCTTTCATGCCAATAATTAAAAGTCAGCCATTTCGCTTAGATACAATCTATAAAATAGGACTGTGGCGAATCGATATTAGTGCTAATGGTAAGCTACTTATATCAAGAAATTTCACTGTAAGAAAGCCTCTAGTTAAGATAATTACAACTGATATAAACAATAATATATTAAATAATACACTAATAACAATATTGGGATTATCGAGTGGTTTTCAGAAAACGTTTAAAGGTCCAATAGCTACACTAGAAGTTATGCCTGCAAGCTATATAGCAATAGTTAAGTATATGGGCATAATTGTTGCTAATAAAACAATAGATGTTACAACCGATACAATAATAAGAATACCATGTCAAGTATTTGATGTAAAAATAAAGGTTTTAGATGATGAAGGGGGATGTCCTGTATCTAATGCTGTGGTCTCGATAACTATTTTAAATAGAGTGATATCTAATACTACATCTTCAAATGGCATTACAGTGTTAAGTAAAATACCATTGGGAAAACATATAATAAAAATATACTTAAATAAAAGTGTTATATATAGCGATATTATCGAAGTTAGCAAATGGTCTTATGAGTTTAAGCTGTTAACAAAGACTGCTGTTGTTCAGCTGTCAATTAAGGGGACTAGTGGGCAACCTTTAAGAGGAGCTAAAATATACTGTTTGAATTTATCTAAAGTATTTTTATCTGACGAAAATGGAACTGTTGTATTTGGTCCAGTTCCTTACGGCAGATATATCTTTAAAATAGTTTACAAGGATATAAAGAGGCTAATAGCGATTAATGTTCCACCGAAATATCATAAAATAGTACTTGATGTGTTTGTTGAAGTTAACGGAATAACATTCTCTAAAGAAATGTTTTATGCGCTTCTTCTAGGATCTCTAAGCGTAATTGCAATGGTTATTTCAGTAGTTTTTGTTAAAAGAACATTTTTTAAGCAACAGAAGTAGGGTAGCTAGGATACTCTAGTATATCGAGACCACAGGTGTATGTAGAACTTGGCGACTTCCCTTATATTCTTAGCTTTATTTACTCCGAGACATAGGCTGTCTACATATACATAAAGTATTTCATCGCCGTATTCGAATTCTGCTTCACTTGCTCTGCCATAAGTAGGTGTTTTGCTTACGTAAAATGGGTAAAGTCTACATACAGTTGGTCTATCATAATATATTTTGCAATACGCTATGGGGCCTATGTACGTTAAGAAGGGGCATTTACCATCAATACGCGGCATTAAATAGTATTTGTTATCTATTTTTATAATCGGGGCACTGTATTTTAGTGAAAGCATTAAGGCTTCACTATAAGATACTGAAACTAGGTATTCTCTGCAGCATCGTCCGCATCTTACACATTTCCAGCCAGATACTTTTCTCCAAGGGACATAATTGTGTCCTTTATGTTCCACTGCGTGAGAGATATTAAAAACCGATTTATATGTCTTACAACTAACTTTGATTAAGTGATGAAGGTCTCCTCTCAGATAGATGAAGAAAAGGAGGTGAACTGATTTAATTAATTAGAGTTTTTAAAGTGTTAAAGAAATGCCGTCTCGAGGACCTTTTCGCAATTGCAGTGTCTTTCTTCAGGAACCTTGGGTAAGACCTCGTAGAGTAGTTTCTTAGCGTTTTCTATGTTCTTTTTCATTACTTCAACTACCATTTTAGCATCTACTACGTGACCAAACCATATGTCGTAGTCAGTTACTAGTGCTATTGTAGCATAGCACATTCCTAATTCTCTAGCTAGGTTTATTTCAGGTACTAGTGTCATTCCGATGATATCGCATTTGAATACTTCTTTCCATATCCATGATTCAGCCTTAGTGGAGAACCTGGGGCCCTCAATGCATATGTACGTGCCCTTTGGATGTATTTTAATACCTAGTTTTTCTCCTTCAGACTTTATTAGTTCTCTGAGCTCGGGGCAGAAGGGTTCAAGTCCTATCTGAATGTGAGCTACTCTTGGACCATCGTAAAATGAGTATACTCTGGTTTTAGTCATATCGACAAATTGGTCAGGTAGAACGAAGTCTCCAGGCTCATAGTCTTTTCTTAAACTTCCGCATGCAGAAACCGCTATTATTCTTTTTACACCTAGGGAGTGAAGTGCCCATACGTTAGCTCTGTAGTTTATTTTATGTGGAGGGATCTTGTGCCCCCTTCCATGTCTAGGGAGAAACGCTATCCATCTGTCCTTAATTCTTCCCAAGACAATATTGTCTGAAGGAGGTCCGTATGGGGTATGCACTTTAATTTCTTTTGTTTCCTCGAAGAATTCAGGGTCATAAAGCCCTGATCCACCTATAACTCCTATAAACGGTTTTTCTGAGGCCGACACAGTATCCACCACTACATATTTCCGAGCGGGTGTTTTAAATATTTAGGAACCTATTTATCGAAGAACTATTTCTTTAAAGTGATAAGCTATGGAGAAGTATTTAGTAAAAGACATTGGATTATGGAAAAAAGGAGAGGAACTTATATACTGGGCAGAAAGACACATGCCTGTTTTAATGAAAATTAGAGAGCGCTTTGCTAAGGAAAAGCCTTTAAAGGGATTGAAGATAAGTGCATCCTTGCATGTTACAAAAGAAACAGCTGTTTTAGTGAGAACTCTTGTAGCAGGAGGCGCCGAAGTGTATCTAGCTCCATGTAATCCTTTATCTACTCAAGACGAAGTTGCTGCTGCACTAGCTAATGAAGGAATACATGTTTATGCGTGGAGAGGAATGAACTTTGAAGAATACTATAGCGCAATAGGTAAAGTTATGGGAATTAAACCTAATATAACTATGGATGATGGAGCAGACTTAGTTACAACAATTCACAAAATTTACTGGAATACTAAGGATAAAGATGCTGAAATAGCCTTTAAGGCAAGCGGGAATGTGGACGCAAAGTCTCTTGTAAAGAAAATTAAAGGAGGTACAGAGGAGACTACAACTGGAGTAAATAGGCTTAAAGCCATGGAAAGAGAAGGAGTTTTACTCTATCCAATAATAGCGGTTAACGAATCTTACACGAAGTATCTTTTCGATAATAGATACGGTACAGGACAAAGCACTCTTGACGGCATAATAAGGGCGACTAATGTCCTTATAGCTGGGAAAACAGTAGTTGTCTGCGGCTACGGCTGGTGTGGAAGAGGTATAGCGAGAAGAGCTAGAGGACTCGGAGCCCACGTGGTAGTCACTGAAGTAGATCCAATTAAGGCTCTAGAAGCTGTTTTCGACGGTTTTACAGTAATGCCTCTCGAGAAAGCAGCTGAAATAGGCGACATATTCATTACAGCTACAGGCAATATCAACGTGATTAGAGGCGAACACATTATCAAAATGAAAGACGGAGCTATTCTAGCTAACGCAGGCCACTTTAATGTCGAGATCTCTCTCAAAGACCTAGAAGAGCTCTCTGTGAGGAGAAGAAGAATAAGAAACTATATTGAAGAATATGAGCTCAAGAACGGAAGAAAAGTCTACTTGCTCTGTGAGGGGCGATTAGTTAATCTAGTAGCTGCCGAGGGGCACCCAAGCGAAGTCATGGATATGAGTTTCTCTAATCAAGCTCTGGCAGTCGAGTATATAGTAAAAAATGAAGGCAAGCTCGAACCGAGAGTATATAAGATACCAGATGAGTTAGACGTTAAGGTAGCTGAACTAAAACTAGAATCCATGGGTATAGAAATAGACAAGCTGACAGAAGAACAAGAAAGATATTTAAGTTCCTGGAAAGCTGGAACCTAATTACTGTCAGTAATATATAGAAAAATTTAAATGCAAAATAATGACCTTTCTTGAGGGGAGAAGAACGTGGGGAAGTGGCTCATATGTGCGGCGTGGCCTTATATTAATGCAGTCCCCCACCTAGGTACACTGATAGGTAGCGTATTATCAGCTGATGTAGTTGCAAGATTTTTGCGGTTAAAAGGAGAGGATGTTGTCTTTGTTAGCGGATCAGATGAACATGGAACACCTATAGAAGTTGAGGCAATAAAACAGAATATTAGCCCAAAGGAGCTCACCGATAAATATCACGAATTAGTTAAAAAACTATTCAACCAGTGGAACATTTCATTCGATAACTACACTAGAACAGAAAACCCTATTCATATAGATTTTGTTAGAAAATTCTACTTAAATCTCTACAAGCGAGGATACATATATGAGCAAGAAATAGAGATGCCCTATTGTCCTAAATGCAACATGTTTCTACCAGATAGATTTATTGAAGGTGAGTGTCCTTACTGTCACTACGAAAAAGCACGTGGAGACCAATGTGACAAGTGTGGTAGACTATTAGAGCCCATTAAGCTAATTAATCCTCGATGTAATATCTGCGGAGAGCGGCCAGTAATAAAAAAAACTAAGCACTGGTTCTTCGACTTACCTAAATTAACGGACAAGATTCGAGACTATATAGAAAAAAATACCAATTTACCTCCAAATGCCCGCAACATGAGTTTATCAATGCTTAAGGAGGGACTAAAGCCCAGAGCTATAACCCGTGATAATAAATGGGGCATACCAGCACCTTTCCCCGGGGCTGAGGGGAAAACAATATACGTATGGATGGAGGCAGTACTAGGCTATATTACAGCTACAATAGAGTACTTTACTAAAAAAGGCGAGCCAGAAAAATGGAAAGAATTCTGGTTTGACAGCAACACTAAAAGCGTATACTTCATAGGGAAAGATAATATACCCTTCCACACAATAATCTTCCCCGCATTGCTCATTGCATCAGGCAAAAACTATGTTTTACCTTGGACAGTTTCATCAACAGAGTACCTACTCTTCAAAGGCGAGAAGTTTTCAAAAAGCAGAAGAATAGGAATATGGATAGACGAAGCACTAAAACTGTTTCCTGTAGACTACTGGAGATTCTCACTTCTTATAAATAGGCCAGAGAACAAAGATTTCAACTTTACATGGGAGATATTCAGAGATAATATCAATTCACTATTAAATGACACTATAGGAAACTTTGTTCACAGAACTCTTACTTTCATCTACAAGAACTTTGATGCAAAAATACCTCAGCCCAAAGAACTTTCGGACGAGGATATAAAAACTATCGAAGAAGCTAAAGCTCTCGTAAAGAAAGTAGAAAGTCTGTTAAGTGAATTTAAGATAAGAGATGCCTTAATGACGGCAATTTCGCTAGCGTCTCTCGGAAATAGATACTTGAACGACAAAGCTCCGTGGGAGCTTATAAAGAAAGATAAAGAAAAAGCAGCAGCAGTAATGTATGTAGCAGCCTACATAGTGAAAGCTCTTGCCATAGTACTCTACCCGTTTATTCCATCAAGTGCACAGAAAATATGGAATCTGCTAGGCTTTAAAGGTAATATTAGTAGCTGGGACGAAGCCTATGTTCTTCTCCCGAAGGCCCAGCAGATAATGAAACCTGAGCCTTTATTTAAGAAAGTATCTTCGAAGGATCTTGATGAAGCACTGAAGAAGCTAGAGGAACTTAGATCTACTGCCTAAGTTCACCGACTAAGTAAAATGGATTAACGTATTTTACTTTAACTAGAACTCTATCTCCTACCTTTATTTTAGAATTGCCTTTAAATACAACAGGTTTAAATGTGATAGTTCTTCCAGAGAAGTAGTCTTTTTTATGGTGCTTGGTTACGAGTACCTGTACTTCTTCTCCTAAGTAGTTCAGGTTTTTCTCTAAAGTGATTTTATTAACTAATTTAACCAACCTGCGGCTTCTAGCTTTTTTAATAGGTTCTGGTACTTGCTTCATGGCGGGCGCTAAAGTAAACGGTCTTATAGTATATCTAGCTACATGTACTTTATCTGGTTTAAGTCTATTTAGGAGTCGACATGTGTTTTTAAAAGCTGTTTCATCTTCTCCCGGAAAGCCTACTATTATATCTGTAGCAAATGTTATTTTCTCAAAGGAATTTAAGAATTTATATATTAGCTTGCAGTATTGTTCAACAGTATATTTTCTTCTCATTAACTTGAGTACATTGTCGTCACCAGATTGGACTGGTACATGAATATATTTATATACATGATTATCTTTCATAACAGTAATTAATTCATCTAAAATTCTCATAGCTGTTGATGGTTCCATCATACTTATTTTAAGCCAATAATCGCCTTTAACATTATTTAATATCATTTTAATTAATTTAGGAAGTGAATAGCCAATGTCTAGACCGTATGCAGCGGCGTCCTGTGCTGTTAAATGAATGTCTTTGCAGCCTTTTTCAACAGCCTTTTTCACAGCAGCTACTACTTTTTCTGGAGGACAGCTAGTAACTCTGCCCCGAGTATAAGGCATTATGCAGTAAGCGCAGGAACCAGTGCATCCTACTTCTATGGGAACAAAATATGTTATGTCGTGTGGTTCAGGGAGAATAGAGAAGTTTCTGACAAATCCTCTAAGTAAAAGTTCTCTTGAGGCGGACTCTACGACTTCGCCTATTTTTTCAACAGCACTAGGTTCTACGAGCGATGCTGAAGGGCATATTTCTGAAATAGTAGCAGGTCTCGCTTTGGCTAAACAGCCCGCTACTACTATTTTAGCTTTAGGTGCTTTTTCTGAAAGTTCTTTTAATCTCCTAAGTATTTTTCTTTCTGTGTCCTCTCGTACTGCGCAGGTATTTACTATAATTACATCGGCTTTTCTCCAGTCGTCTATAAAAATAGCTCCTAGTCTCGACAAAATAGTCTTAATTACTTCAGTATCTGCTTTGTTTAACCAGCAGCCATAAGTTTCTATGTAAACTTTCATAGTCTAAGCAGGTATAGAGTTAGCAAGAAAATATATATTTAGTTCTGCTAGATGCCTAGTGATAGTTATGAGAACATCAACATATAAACTACTATCTATGCTACTTATTGTAGCATTAACACTAATGCTGAATATAGGTCAAGGCAAAGCTGTTATAAAAATATCTAAGAACATCTACTTAAAGGGAGGATATACAGTTATAGAGGATACAATAGTTTTTTCAGAGAGCTATACTGGAAGCCTTACTTTTAAGTATCCTAAAGGGTGGGTGAAGCACATAAATTACACCAAAGTAGTGGTAGTAGATGGAGAGTACGCCAACGTAGTGAGTGTTAGCGAAGACTATGTAAAGTTAGAAGTAAGAGACTGTAAACAAATAAAATTTTACACAGTATTCTCTGGAATCTACGTATTTAGAAACCGATATGCTTTGACTTTCATCCCCTTAGCGTTAGCACCTTTAGAGCTGCCAGCCGAGGTAAGCGTTACTTTACATTATCCCACGACAAACATCGAATCAGCACCTTATGGATTCAATGTTTCTGGGTCTCAGGCTACAGCTTATTACGGTACAGTAAGCGAAGGAACAAATATTCTTCTAAACACTAGCTTTTCATACACTGATGTAACATGGATTATATGTTATAATTTGCACAGAACAATTGAGCTTGCAGACTATTCTAAGGCAGTAATAAAGGATACGTATGTCCTAACGAACATAGGGCCTCGAAGTGAGAGTAAGATAGAGTTTAAGCTACCCAAGTCTGCGAAAGTAGTGAAAGTAGCGGGTGTACTAGGAGAGTATTTCAGAGGCGCTAACCAGGGTAGTTTTACCACTAGAAATACATCTGATTTCCTCATATTAGAAGTAAGATTCAGGCATTCTACTAGAGGAGGAGAAAAAATAATATTGACGATAGTCTACGAAGTGCCGCTAATAAAGGAAAATGACAAGTATGTAGTCAAAGGAGCATTTTCTTCAAACGGAGTCTACGTCATAAAGAGTACAGTAATAGTGAAGGTAGAAGGCAGCCTAAATACAATTGAGCCTGAACCCTCATATAAATCTGCAGGCGAAGCTAAGTACTTCAACAAAATAGTGCCTATAGCTGAATTAATGAATGAAAATCTCGATATTGCTCTAAAGTTTTCTATAAATATGCTAAAAATATACTTACCGTTCATAATATTAGCAGTGTTTATAGTAGTATTATCAGCTATAGGAGTGGCTTATGTAAAACTAATGGGAGTCAAAAAACCGATTAAAAGGCCTCTATTTGATCAAAGATCTTCAATACTGTCCGATGTAAAAGAAGATGTAGAGAAACTGTACAATGTTGTAGAAAGAGTAGAAAGCCTCTCGAGAGCTGTGCGTGACAAGAAGATAAGTAGAAGAGCATTCCAGCTACAGAAAAGAAATATCGAAAAGGATATCGATAGTCTATCAGAAGAAATTAAGAATAAAGTAAAAAGTCTGAGTGAGCTAGACTCAAGATTTTCGACACCCGCTACTAGACTCTATGAAAGAGTAAATGAAATGCTTAAACTCTGCAAAGATACTCTATCGCTAATAGATAGCTATACTACGAAGCGAATAAAACTAAAAGAACTAACAAGTACAGTCGAGATCAACGTTAGCAAAATGAAACGAGTTCTTTCGACAATAGAGGAAATAGTGTTAGACATGGAAGATATGCTTTAACTATCTCGATAATAAGTTTAGTTGAATAGTTTTATAAGCCTCCTCGTTTACTAGTAATGAGACTATGCCAAAGCCTATAGTAGACGAGGAAAAGTGTACAGGTTGCGGTACATGCGTTTCAGTATGTCCAGTAGGCGTCTATGAAATCTCTGAAGGAAAAGCAAAAGTAGTAAATCCTGATGCATGCATCGGTTGCAGAGCCTGCGAGGCCCAGTGTCCTGCTGGCGCAATTAAAATAGAGGAATAAGGTCATGGGTAAGATAGGAATAATTTTTCTTAACCCTTCTTCTATTAAGCACGAACTTAAGGAAGGTAAAATAGTATTCTCTATTTACGGATTAGGATACGTCGGCCTGACTTTAGCTGCTGTATGGCTACGCGCCGGAGCAAAGGTAATAGGCGTTGATATAGACCTTGAAAAACTCGAGAAAATAAATAAATTGAAGTATAATTTTTCCGAAAAAGAAATAGAAGATGCTGTTAAAACAGGTTTTTCTGAAGGGAGATTCTCTATAACAAATAATGGTATTGAGGCATCAAAAGAAAGTGATGTTAAAATTATAACTGTGCCTATTTATTTAGAAAACGGTAAACCTGTTTTAAAGGCTATTGAAAGCGTAGCTTGTACTATTGCTAAGGGGTTATGCAGAGGCGATTTAGTAATTGTGGAGTCTTCAGTTCCTCCTGGAACAACTTTTTATGTCAAACAGCTTCTTGAGAAGTATTCAGGTTTAAGTGCCGAGAAAGACTTCGGGCTGGGATATAGTCCTGAGAGAATATATGTTGGAAGAGGAGTTAAAGACATTGAAGAAAGATATCCCAAAATAGTTAGTGGTGTAGGTGAAAGAAGCGTTAAGGTAATAAAGGCTCTTTATGAGGCAGTATGTAGAAAAGGTGTAATAGTAGCTAGTAGTCCAGTAGTAGCAGAAGTAGAAAAACTCTTCGAAGGAATATATCGTGACGTAAATATAGCTCTAGCGAACGAGCTTGCTAGACTATGCCGTAAACTCGAGATTGATTACCGAGAAGTTAGGGCTCTTTCAAATAGTCAGCCCTACTGTCATTTACATTTGCCAGGAACAGGTGTAGGAGGAGCATGTATTCCAGTATATCCGCTATTTATTCTAAGTACTGCTAAAAAATACGGCGAAGAATTAATCCTAGTTAAATTAGCGAGAAAAATTAACTCTGAGCAACCATATAAAATAGTGGAGCTGTGTATAGAAGCCTGCAAAGAAATAGGTGTATTGAAGCCAAAAATATGTGTGCTTGGATTAGCTTTTAGAGGAGATGTTGATGATACGAGACTTTCTCCAACATACTTTCTCATTGAGTCTCTTTTGTCGAAATTAGAGGGCTGTACAATAGTGGTTCACGATCCCTTTGTAATAAAAGATAAATTTATTGAAAGTAGGGGGCTCGAGCTGACGTCTGAGCTTAATTATGCTTTAAGTGGTGCTGATATAATTATACTGGCAACAGATCATAGTCTCTATAAAAAATTGACGTTAAAGGATATTAAAAATATTTCAGGAAAAGAAAAGGTTGCCGTTATTGACGCCCATAATGTATTTCTTGATTGGCGTAATCCTCCTAAAGGAGTGATATATGTAGGTAGTGGGAGACCATGGGTGAAAAATCTCTAAAAAAGGTATTTATTCATCCTACAGCTGTAGTTGAGGAGGGAGCAGAGATAGGCGAAGGTACTAGAATATGGCACTTTGTACATGTTAGAAGTGGAGCAAAAATAGGGAAAAATTGCAATATCGGAAAGGACTGCTACATAGATGTTGGAGCAGTTATAGGAAATAATGTGAAAATACAGAATGGGGTATCAATATATAGAGGAGTAATTCTAGAAGATGATGTCTTCGTAGGACCTTATGCAGTGTTTACAAACGATCTCTATCCTCGGTCTTTTGTAAAGGACTGGAAGTTAGTTAAAACTTTAGTGAAAAAAGGTGCTAGCATAGGAGCTAACGCGACTATAGTATGTGGTGTGGTTATAGGCGAGTACGCTATGGTCGGTGCGGGATCAGTTGTAACAAAAGATATTCCTCCTCATGGTCTTGTATACGGGAACCCAGCTCGGCTTAGAGGATTTGTATGCTTCTGCGGAAGACCTCTAAGAAATATTATTTCTATAAATGATAAAGAAGTAGTTTATTTATGTGAATACTGTAAAAAAGAAGTACATATTAAAAGAGAACACTATGATAGGATGCTTAAAGAAAGAAACCTATGAAAGCAGTTTTTAGACAAATGTATTAAAATTTAAATTTAAGTGTGACTATGTGGCGTGAGTACTATGAGAATAGTATTGCTCGGGCCTCCAGGTATAGGTAAGGGATCTTATGCAAAAGAATTGTCTAAACGGCTAGGTATACCACATATTTCTACAGGAGACATTTTCAGGGAAGAAATAAAGAAAGAAACCGAGCTTGGTAAGAAGGTTAAGGAATATGTAGAAAAAGGAGAGCTGGTTCCCGACGAAATAGTAATAGAGGTAGTTAGAAATAGGCTTTCTCAGCCTGATTGCCAAAAAGGGTTTATCTTAGATGGTTTTCCGAGAACACTGAATCAAGCAAAAGCTTTAGATGAAATTACAAAGATAGACATAGTGTTTAATTTTGAAGCACCAATTGAAGTTATAATAGATAGAGTTAGCGGAAGAAGAATTTGTAAAAAATGTGGAGCTATTTATCACATAAAGTATAATCCTCCCAAAAAAGATGGTATTTGCGACATTTGTGAAGGCGAGCTTTATCAAAGAGAGGACGACAAGCCGGAAATAGTTAAGCACAGACTTGAAGTATATAATAAGCAATTTAAGCCGATCGTAGAATATTATAAAGAAAAAGGAATTTTAGTTACAGTCAACGCAGCTAGAAAAATAAATAAAGTAGTTGACGAGTGTATTGCAATACTGAAGAGAAAGCTAAATATTGACTAGCTTTAATGCGTTTTCATATAGTATATTTTTCAATGCTATTTTGCTCAAATTAAGTTCTTTTAGTGCGTTTAAATGCTTGCCATTTACTCCGAATTGTGAAGCATCTGTATCTATACATGGAAAGTCTGTACCAAAAAGTACTTTATTAGAGAATTTTTCTAGAAAGTCTTTTGCATAACTAGTATCGCGAGTAATAGCGTTAAGACCTGATTTAGCAGAAAGGTCTGCGTATATGTTATCGTATTTAGAGAGTAGTTTCTCTACGTATCCTCCGGGCTTTATCTTTCCTGCAGGATAGTCTACGTCCTGTGGAACTTCTGCTGAAATGTGTTTCCACCATCCTGGTCCGTGAAGTATAAAAATTGTATGAGGACATTTCTCTAATACTTCGACTAGCTTATAAATATCAGGGTTGAATTTATTGTTCATATGAATTAATACGGGCATTTCAAAATCACCCGCTTTTTCATATAGTTTTACTGAACGAGGGTCGTTTACTGGAAGATTTACCTTAAATTCTCCTAATCCTTTACATCCTTTTCTATGGTATTTTTCAAGAATACTTGTAGCACTAGGTACTCGAGGGTCTATTGCACAGAAGGGAATTAGTCTATGAGGATATTTTTTACATAGTCTAAGCACAGTTTCTGTAGAAACAATGTTGCTATCAGGTTCTACTTTGCCAGGAAGTGGCAGTAACCATACTGCTGCTATTTGTTTTTCAGTCATGTAGTCGAGTAAGTCATTTAACGTGACTTTGATAAATCCTTTTACTAAAGGAGACCATGCTTTTATGCTGCCTATGTGTGTATGGATATCTATTATCCTGTCTTCTGCCATATTTACACTAATACTCAGTAAAGAAGAACTCAAATATAATATTAGTGTATGTAGCTATATTTTCGATGCTTTGAAGAAGTATATGGGTCCTGCTTTTTGAATGGAAACTTTATGAAAGCCTTCTCGTTCAATGATCCAGCGAATTTTTGTTTTATTAGGAGGAGTTATTCCTCCAAAGAGTTTGAGTATAGGTTCTATTAAATTGGGATAATCGTTTTTTTCTCTTAAGGGGTAGCTTCCGTAAAGAGTTCCTCCAAATTCTAGCAAGCTATAGGCTTTTGACACTAGGGACTCAATGTCGTAAAGCCATGTTATCGGCGATGTTAGTAATATGGCAAAGATAGGTTCACTTACATATCTTCCTGCTCTCAGAGGATCTCCATGAATGAATACAACGTTATTTACTTTTTCTAGCTCCATGTAGTCTTTAGCGATTTCAACGTTCTTTTCATCCGCTTCTATGCCAATAACTTTTCTTCCAGTAACTTTTGCTACTTCTAATGATCCTCTTCCGGTACCGCTATTTAACTCTAGAATTGAGCCTATTTCAGGAATCTTTATTTTTCTTCCAATTTCCCGCATTGTTTCGCTGTATACAGGGCTTTCTAAGAGGAATTCTATAAGCATGCGTACACAGCCCATATTTTCTCTGGAAAAGTCCTCCACGATTGACAGTATATCCTCTATTATTAGCTGAATAGCTTTCTGGAATAGACTCTCCCATGCATTTGATATAAAAGGCACAAAGGGTTGCTTCGGTAAAACGTAATCTAATGCTTTCAGTATTGAATCCTTATTTTCGAATTTAATGTCTAGGTTTTCTAAAGTCTCTTTAAGCTTAGGTAGTAGCGAAGCAGCTATTGTAGCTAAGTTCTCGTATTCTCTAACTAAACTACCTGCGATTATCGTCATGTTATCTCCTCAAAGTGTATAACTTCTCTTTTTTCTAATGCCAGTAAAAATTCTATAGATTCTTTAAGTGCAAAGGGATCTTTAAGCCGTAGAATTTCATATAAAGGCTTTCCTTGAAGGTCTTCTATTTCCTTAATATTAGACCAGGGGTAATTTTTCTCTAGAAGTGGTCTTACTAGCTCGTAGTATTTTCTAGCTCTCTCATCAACTTTGTACGTGATTTTCATGGATGAAAGCACCAGTGTAAGTAAATTTTCCATTTTTTCTGAGGGCTCTGTTTCGCAGAATGAATCTATAAGCTGTAAAGCTTTATATAAAGTTTCTATTTTTATTTTATCTCTAGATTTATCTATGCTTCTTAGAAACATGTTAAACCATTTATATATTTGGCTTGGAAGTTTAGAAAATGCTATTTCGAGGTCAACTTTATTTAAAACTCCTTTCATCATAATATTTGGTCTTTCTTTATATCCTTCTATCACTAGATCCTTATCTTTTAGAATTAGCTTAAATGCTTTTATATTCTTGAAAGAGGTCATATACTTAAAAGGAATAGTAAAAGATTTTCCAGTTTCGAGGGGGGCTATTAAGCTGTAAACTCTAGATCCTCTCTCATGTCCTTGAGCATCGATGTATATTACAAGTGCGTGGTCTCTGTGTATATCTACTACGCCAGTCATTCCTATGGGACTATTTTTAGCAGAGATCAGTATGCTTTCATCTATTTCTATTGGAACCCGAGTTTTGCAGGCGGGACAGTACACGTGGATAACTCTTTTCACATAGATCCCCCTCATTAGTACTATATCATAGAGCAAATATAAAGTATTTCAGCGCACTACAGACCATTGGATTGGTGTCTCAGATGGTTGATCCTTCATCAACAGTCAGGCTGGAGAGTATTCATCATAGACATAGTGTTTATGGTGAAAAAACTTAAATAGCTTCTCATTATAATTCATCTCAGCCCGGTGGTGTAGCGGTCAAGCATGGGGGGCTCTGGACCCCCAGATCCCGGGTTCGAATCCCGGCCGGGCTACCAATTAAGCACACTTTTATTAACTAGTATTTTTGACAGAAGATGTGTCTGGCGAAGTACATGCAGGAGATTTCCTAATGGTGGGTTTTAGTGGAACTTATTTAACGCGCAATTTAAGGGAGTTCTTCGAGGAAATTAAGCCTAAAGGAGTAATTTTATTTAAAAGAAATATTGAAAATGAAAACCAACTTAAGAGGCTTATAAGTGATCTAAGAGAGATACTTGGCGAGCCAATAATCGCCATAGATGAAGAGGGTGGAGATGTATCTCGTATAGACTTTATAGTACCTACGCCGAGTCATATGGGATTAGCTGCCACAAGAGATCCTTCTTCCGCCTACAGAATAGCGCGAATAATAGGGAGGGAACTTAAGAGACTTGGTATAAATAGTGATTTGGCTCCAGTTCTAGATGTAAACATTAATCCAGACAACCCTATTATTGGAAATCGGTCTTTCGGAGAAGATCCCGATGAAGTAGCACTTTATGGTGAAAACTATATTAAAGGGCTTCTTGAGAGCGGTGTTATTGCTACAGCAAAACATTTTCCCGGCCATGGCGATACCTCAACAGATTCACACTATGATCTACCTATTATACCGCATAATTACGAAAGACTAGTTAAGGTTGAAATAAAGCCTTTTCAGAGAGCAATTCGATGTGGCTGTCCAATGATAATGGTGGGGCATCTGTATGTACCAGCACTAGATCCTGAGAAAATACCTGCTTCTTTATCTTCGAGAGTAATTAATGGCTTCTTGAGAGAGACTTTAGGGTTTGAAGGAGTAGTTATCACAGATGACTTAGAAATGAAAGCTGTTTCATCGCAATTTGAGGTCAGAAAAGCAGCGGTCAAGGCATTAAGTAGTGGTGCAGATATTGTTTTAATTTGTCATACACGTGAATATCAAGAGGAAGCATATGAAGCTATAGAGGAAGCTCTCAAAGACCCTAGTTTTAGGAAAGAAGCTCTGTTAAAGAAAGAGAGAATAGAGAAAAATCTTGGAGTATTTCTCAAGACTAGTGTTAAAGAGAAGGATTTAGATAGAGAACATTATTTCGAAGAAGCTTTAAAAATAGCTAAAAGTGCAGTAACTGTTGTTAAGTGGAATAACTTGCCTAAAGAAGATTTTAAGAAATGTATTGTCTTTTACCCAAATAAAATAAAAGAAAGAGTAAGTTACTTCGTATACAAATTGAGCGAGAAGAAAAAGGATCTCGAAATAATAGCTGTTCCATACTGTGGGTCTAAAGCAGAGAAATACTTTGAATTAACAAAAATTATTGAACAGAAAAAAACTATATGTATAGTGTTTACATGGAAGGCAGATAGAGATCCTTGTCAAAAAGAATTCGTCGAGAAGATAGTAAAGTGTGAGAACACAATAATTGTATCGACGAGTACTCCCTATGACATCAGAAGTTTCCTTGAAGCTGAGAGGTATATAGCGCTGTATGCAGCCTCTCCGATTATGATGGATGCATTAATAGACCTTATTACTAGTAGCGAGAAAACTAGAGGAAAACTGCCTGTAACAATACCTAACGTGGCTCAGAAAGGACAGGGACTTGAAGTAGTTATCAAGATACTCTAACCAGTAAAATTAAGTCAGTGGTACTCCCTTTCTTCATCCGTAGTAGTCTGAAGGCGCATTTTCATCATATCTAGCTTTCGAGACGACACCTTTCCGAGATAGATATAAAGGGATTAAATAATTATTTTCTCCTATGAAAAACCTATGGGCTCCCTGGAGAGTAAAGTATGTGAGATATAAGGCCATAGAAAAACAAAAAGGATGTTTTCTATGTGAAATACCTAAAGAGAATAAAGACAAAGAAAACTTTATTGTTTATAGAAGTAAACACGTCTATATTGTATTGAATATTTTTCCTTATAACAATGGCCATGTATTAGTTGCACCATATAGGCACGTAAAGTACTTAAATGAACTTAATCAAGAGGAGATGCTTGATTTAATGCAGACAGTCAACTTAGTAACTGATGCTTTACTTAGAGCATATAGACCAGACGGCTTTAATATAGGAATAAATATTGGCAGAGCTGCCGGAGCAGGAGAAGAACACTTACATGTTCACGTGGTTCCTCGATGGAATGGAGATACGAACTTTATGGCAGTACTAGCAGAAACTAAAGTTATACCAGAGGGGCTTTATGAGACTTACAAGAATTTGAAGAAGGCTATAGAAGAGATTTTATCTCATCGGTAACTTGATGTTGAGTTTCTTTGCTAGTTCTTTGTATCTATTTCTTACAGTTACTTCTGTCACTTGGGCTGCTTGAGCGACTTCTTTCTGTGTTCTAACTTCTCCTGAAAGAAGTGACGCTACATATATTGCGGCGGCTGCTAGACCAGCAGGATCCTTTCCTGCTGTAATACCGAGTTTCTTGGCTTCTTTGAGTATTTCTATTGCTTTTCTAATAGTAGTTGCGCTAAGCTTTAATGTTTCACCTATTTTTGGAGCAAAGTCGACTGGGTCAGGTAAAGGAACTCTAATTGTGGCTTCGCGAAGTAGTAGTCTATAGCATCTAGCGACATCTTTTCGTCCAGCTCTAGTATATTTCGCTATCTCATCCAGTGTTCTGGGCATTTTGAGTTGTCGACAAGCAGCGTAAATAGATGCGGCCATTACAGACTCTATTGATCGGCCTCTAACGAGACCTGACTCAAGTGCTCGACGATATATTTCAAGTGCCTGTTCCTTTATTGTCTTAGGTAGCCCTAGCTGAGCCGCTAGCCTCTCTAGTTCCTGAGCTGCTTGCTGAAGATTCCTCTCTATTGAGGACTGACTTCTTGCTCTAATTTGCCATTTTCTAAGGCGTAGTATCTCTATTTTGCGCTTGAGGTTTAGTTCTCTACCCGATGCATCTCGTGCTCTCCAGTCGATGACGGTTACTAAGCTGTCTGGAGTTACTCTTGACATCGGAGCACCAACTCTGCTTCTTCTTTCTCTCTCTTCTGGAGTAAATGCTCTCCATTCAGGTCCTCTGTCAATAGACCTGTCTGTAATTACGAGTCCACAGACTGCGCAGATTAGCTCGCCTCGTGTGTAGTCCAATATTAGCTTGTCGCTACCGCACGCTGGGCACTTCTTTACATATTCCCCCGTTTCAATAACTTCCTCCCTACTCATACAATCACCCTTACCGAATGCTTAAATAAGGGCGTTTCACCAATATATAAACTTACCGGTTTATTAATTTTTTCTGTATCTATAGGAGAAGCTAAATTAATAGTAGACTAAATAGTACAAACTAGTATTGATATTGTATTTCGAAAATATTTACTATATCTAGAGAAAATGTAACATAAGTAAAGAAGTAGCGACAATATTAATTAAGAGAAAATCAGCAAGGGAGCATCTATCATCAATCAATCTTCACCTCCATCATCATCTATTCCTCTAGAAACACAAGACTAAAATATATATTGCTGCCTAAGTACTATCTCTGTAAGTGATGACCACAGGGATATGCTGAAAAATGATGAATAGTCATGCTGAGATAACTTTTAGACCAAAGAGGCTTTTGAATGAAAGGGATTTCGCAGAGTACTTAAGTCTTGTAAGACAAATCGCAGACTTTGATTCAGAAAATAAACGCTGGGTATATAATCCTATCAAAACAGTACTAACTATAAATTCTTTTGAAGAATTGTTAAAACTACTAGGAAAATTAATAAAATACGTCAAACTATCTCAAACTGATGTATATATCATAAAAAAATCTTATCTAGAACTTAAGGAGACGGCGGACGTGTTAATAAATATAGATAAAAGAGGAGTGACGCTGATATTCAATAAGTCTTTAAGTAATGATGTTTTAACTAAAATAGATAATTATATAATTAAAATTACCGATAAAGAATTCAAATTAGTAAGCCCTATTTATATAAATAAAGTTATAAATATATTAAAGG